>SLFT01000318.1 GCA_007124105.1 Candidatus Hydrogenedentota bacterium
ACCCGATTACCGAGCAATTTGACGACGACGCTGCCAACCGGATGCTGCAACCGTCCATGCGCGCGCCGTGGATAATCTGACCCGTGTGGGCGCTCTTCGTTGTCGCTTTTCTGGTAAGTGTGTGAGCCGGCCACGTCCATTGTGCAATGGGTCGCCGCGGCAAATGACGTTCATCTGGCGCTTGCGCCAGGAAGCTTAACGGCGTTTACAATATGCAATGGCGGTGCGCGGCAACAAATGAACACAGTTTATTCTTGTTGCAAGACGGCAAAGAGGCGCGCCATGTCCGCGCGGATTTCACGAAACGCCTGCCACTGCGCGTCAGCCTGTTTCCGCGCATCTCTTGTGCCGCCAGCGCCGCTCCCATGACTGTCGGACCATACGCCGTTGAACGAAGCGATCTCATGGGCGCGTTCCTCCAGCACTGTGTATGCTTCTCGGACGGCCTCGGAGTGCAGATTCCTTGTTTCGGCCTGTTGCGCGGCGCGACGAAGCGCGTCAAGCATGGTGTAGTCCGTAACGGCGTCGCGCACCGCCTCCCAGCGTTTACTGGTCACAACGCCTTCACCCGGGTAGACAAGCATATAATCATTAGCGCCAGGGGGCGGCTCGCGCCACGGGTTGTTGGAAGCAGTGCAATACGTCCAAAAGCCGATGCCGGTCATGCCGTGCTTCCACGCGTGCCAGGCATAAGCGCGGTAGTAGCCAAGCGGCGACTGATGTTTCACGTTGGCTTCGCATTCATAGGTCCAGAGCATGGCATCAAGCGATTTGATGTAGTCCAGTTTTTCGTCGCCCACGCCGAGCATATAAGCGTAACGATGAGGCGCCCAAATATCCACATAGGGCGCCATGCGTTTCAAGTCGGTCATGGTTGTGCCGCCCACGGGGTTCGCGTACACCTGTACATTTGCGTCCGCTTCCTTCGCAAGTTCGGCGTAAGTCATAAAGAAATCCACACTGCCTTCGGTCAATCCAGGCTCATCCCGGGGATATAGCGCATAGTCTTCATAATCGAAGCCCAGGTCTTTCATGTGGACAATCCAGCGGCGCAGATACGCTACATGCGCCTTGCGCCATAGGTCTGAGCCGTTTGGCGCGGGCCCCTCCATAGCGTTGTTGTATCCCGATTGCAACAGGATGCCGTGTGGCCCATGCTTTAACACATGGGCATCGTGTTCGCTGAAGTCCATGCTGACAATTTCACCTTGTGCGTTGAAAGAAGCGCGGGGCGGGAAAGGCGACACGAAGATATTGGAACCGTGGGCGACCTGGTCATCGAGCGCCGCCTCGGGCTGGTCGGCCAAGGGCGAGCGATGGACATACGCCCAAGTACACAACCCCAGTGCCTGTTGCTCGGGAATTTGCGCTTCCCATACAGTCAACGCGACCGGAACAATCACAGGGGCCGCGCCTACCGCAAGCGGATACAATCGCACTTCGGTCTGCCACACCCCCGGCGCCTTAAACGCGGCGGTGTCGAGGCGAAACCACAACTGGCGCGCACCCCAGCCGGGCACGGCAATGGTTTGCGCCTGATTGAGCGTGGGCAGCGCATCCGGGGCCATATCCAACATCTGCGTTGGCACTTCAAGCACTTCGTGTAAGGCGACCACATCACGCGCATGAACAGACTTGTCGGATGTATTTTCAAGAACAAAGTCCCCCATTTCCACACGCAAGGTCTGGGTCTCGTCGGCGAAGTTGAAGAGATTGACGGCTGCGGATTCTATACTGCCCGTGAAAGCGTCAATCTCAAGGGTATTGTCAGCAGTTCGCCCTTCCACAAGTTCCTGAAAGCCGCCGAAGGGCGCCCAGGGATTGGCCGCGTGGACGGCAATCGTTCCATCCGTTATTACCGCTTCTTCGGTTGCCGCGTACCACAGTTCACAATCATCAATAAGCGCATGTAACTCGTCCCGCAGCTGTCGCTGTTCGTCAAGGGATAACGCCGCAATCTGGTTCACACGCCGTTGCAAGACGTCCGCGCGGGCTCGAAGCAACAGCAACCTTTCCTGAACACGTTCAGAGGCGGCAAGCGCTGACACTCGCGTTTCAATAGCCTCCAGTAGTTTTTCGACATCGGCCCATTCACGGCCCAGCGGTTGAACATGTACACGGTGAACCCGTCGCGCCAGTATCTTTCCGTCCTGTTCAAGGACAGCAACAAAAGTAAGGTTGCGGGCGTGTTGTCCATCCAGTGAATAGCGTGTACGCACCGTTGCTTGAGATTCCCAGGTTGTATGTTCTTCCAGCAGCGGAACATCGTCCAGGCCCGTCGCTTCAAAACGGACGGTTACAGGAAGTTCTGCAGGATTGTGAATATCCGCCTCAATAGTATTCCAACCTGCGTATTGGCGACCGAAATCAACACGCGCAAAAGACGCGTCCCTGGTTGTGGTTGTTGCATGCATTGACGCCACCCGGGCCGCGTTCAACCGATAAGCGGGCCACGGGGCGGCATACTCACCGGCATCCATTGGCCATTGGTACATGCGGAGAATAGCTGAATTCAACGCCACAGCGACACTGAGACGCCCGTCGCCGTGCGGGTCCAATACTGTTGGCGTTGCATTAATATGAGCGCCTGCATCTATTCGCGCCAGCAATTCGCCCGCCGCGGTGAATACATGAATGGCAGCGCTGTAACCTCCGATCACAACTTCCAACGAACCGTTCCCCGTCACATCCGCGATGGCGGGTGAGCGACGCGCGCGCTGTTCCACGTCGCCTTTCCAGAGCAGATCGCCGTCCGCGTTGAGACAGCAGACGTGTCCCGTCAGATCAACAGCGACTATTTCAGGCGCGCCATCGCCTGTGATATCCGCGACCGCAATAGCGCTGTCAATAACGCCTCTCATGGGATACGACCAAAGCACGCTTCCCCGCGCATTCACGGCAACCAGCATATTGTCAATCCCGATGATCGCCTCGAGATGGTCGTCACCGGTGAGGTCCCAGACAACCGGGCTTGTTTCCGTTGCGCCTTCGGCAGGCAGTCGCCAAAGCGGTTCGCCAGAGGCCGATAGGCAAAGCAGGGGCGTATCGCGTGTGCCCACGAGAACTTCGAGCGTACCATCGCCCGTAAGATCGCCTACCGCCGGCGACGTCACGATTGCCGCAGGTTCCTCATGCCTCCAGACCAAACGCCCACCACCGTCAAGGCAAGTAATCGCTCCGCTCTCATCGCCCAGCACCAGACGCAGGCGACCGTCGTTTGCCAAGTCAGCGACCACAATACTGGTGCCTGCCCATTTTATCGGGGCTTCAAGTTCGTATGTCCAGATACGCGCGCCACGGCGCCCATCAAGACACACCACACGTCCTGAATTGGACACCGCGAGCACTTCCAACAAACCGTCTCCTGTTACATCCGCAAGGCTGGGAGACACTGTAATGAAGTCGCCCAGTTCTTCTGATTGCCAGACGCAATTGCCCGCAATGTCAAGGGCAATTACATAACCAGCGGTACTTGCCGCAACGATTTCCGGGCGGCCGTCCAACAGTAGATCGCCAATGGCCGGGGAGCTGTCAAAATGGCCGGCGTCCAGACGGTACTCCCATGCCGTCGTCGGCATCAGATTTGCTCCGGATGCACCCGAAAAGGCAATCAATACGAAGCAACTCACGATCACTCGCGCATTCGCATAGCGCCGGCACTCTGCAAAACCTCTATTCAAACCACGGTTCAAGACGTTACTGTTCATAATAACGCTGTCTCCTTATTTGTTGTCTTTCCGTTTTCACTATGCTAGGATACTACAAGTCTTTTGAGACAGGCAATGAATGCGTCTTAACGCTCAAGGCTTGGGCTACATGTAAACAGGGTGTTACAACCCTTTAGCCTTGAAGGCGCTGTGTGGGACCTTATGAAATCGGTATGATTTCCAGCATCTGTAAAATAGTTAGCGTAGAAGGAAACACGCGTGACGAAGTTAATCACCGATCCAATTCTGTTTTTCACTGTTATGGTCACTGCCACACTGCTGGCCCCATTGATAGCTGAAAAGCTGCGCATTCCAGATATCGTACTCTTGTTATTAGCGGGCGCTGCGATGGGGCCGCATGGACTTGGCTGGCTGGAACGCAATTCCGCTGTAATGCTCTTTGGTTCCATGGGACTTGTGTACATCATGTTTCTGGCGGGACTGGAAATAGACTTGCACAAGTTTATCAGCGCCCGTCAACGAAGCATCATTTTTGGGTTGCTGACTTTTGCGATTCCTCAAGTTGTCGGATCGCTACTGGGCCGTTATGTACTGTCCATGAGTTGGCCCGCCGCCATACTCATGGCCAGTATGTTCGCCTCCCATACGTTGTTGGCCTACCCTGTCGCCAGCAGTCTCGGCATCGTGCGAACCGAACCTGTAGCCATCACCATTGGCGCCACCATCATTACCGACACCCTGGCCTTACTTGTCTTGGCGGTGGTTGCGGAATCCGCCCGCGGCGCAGAACTGACCCTTAATTTCTGGTTGGTCATCGTGATCGGAATAACGTTGTTGACTGTGCTGTCGCTTGTAGTCGTTCCCTGGGTCAGCCGCCGTGTCTTTCGGCATGTTGGCGAGGACGGGAACGCGCAGTTTCTCTATGTAATCGGTATTGTCTGTGTGGTGTCCTTTTTGTCGCACTACGCCAATGTGGAACCGATTATCGGCGCTTTTCTTGCCGGCATTGCCTTTAACAGATTAATCCCCGAGCATAGCACACTGATGAATCGTGTTGAATTCGTCGGAAAAGCGCTCTTCATCCCCTTTTTCCTCATATCAGTGGGCATGCTGGTGAACCTCGGGGCCGTCGTACGCGATCCACAAGGTTGGCTGGTGGCGGGCACCATGGTCTGCGCCGTAATCGTCACCAAGTACATGGCATCTCACCTGGCGCGTTACTTTTTTGGCTATACGCGCAACGAAGGCAACGTCATGTTCGGCTTGAGCGTAGTACAGGCGGCTGCCACCCTTGCGGCGGCGCTGGTGGGTTTCGAAGTGGGCGTGATTGACGAATCTGTACTGAACGGCGCCATTGCCATGATTATGTTTACCTGCCCGCTGGGTTCCTGGGCTGTTGATCGTTATGGCCGATACATGGTCAGCGAAGCCGTGGGCGTCGAGGGACCGCCTCGCGTCGAACAACGTGTACTTGTACCGGTAAGCAATAAACGAACAGCCATGTCGCTGCTCGACCTGGCATTTGTATTTCGCGACCCTTCCGAACCAGGCACAATTCATCCCCTTGTTGTTGTTCCCGATGAAGGGGAGGACAGCGCAGCCCTGGCAACCGGCGAGAATTTGATAGCCTCGTGCGTAACGCACGCGGCATCGGTTGAAGTTACCGTGAACCCCGCTGTTCGCATTGAAATGAATGCCAGCGACGGTATTATTCGCGCCGCCAAGGAACTGCATGCCGATATAGTGTTAATTGGATGGGGCGGTCTTGACACCGTCACAACGCGCCTCTTTGGCAGCGTTCGCAAGAAGATGTTGCAGGAATGCCCTGCGCGTCTTTTCATTGCGCGTCTGGTCTTTCCAATGAACACGTCTCGCAGACTGTTGTTGCCGTTACCTCCGCAATCGGAACGCCGAAGCGATATTCGCGCGTTGGTGCAGGAAGCGAAGCATATCGCGCGGCAGTTGGGCGCCAATTTGTGCGTCTATCTGAGCGACCCCGCTGCGGCGGCAAAGCTGCGCGCCCTCATTGAAGACACACCGCCGGAAATGCCAATAACCATCCACGAAGACCCGGACTGGCCCGCCGCGCGACAACGCCTTTTCGAAGATGTGCATGCTGAAGACATGGCGATACTGCCTGTGGAACGACGGCGCGGCGCGTTTTGGACACCCAGCCTGGACCGTCTTCCGGATGTGATGGCGCAACGTTTTCCGAACGTTAATTTGATTGCCGCCTACCCATCATTCGTAGCATCCTATCGGCCCGTGGACTACGAATATAGCGATGTGCCCGGTTTTGGCGCTATTGTACCCGTTTCATTGGGGGACGCCGCGCGTTTTGACGATGCCCTTCGCAATCTTGCGGTGGGCGCCGGTGATTGGGGCACGGCTGAACAAAAGGCGATACACACATTGCTGATTGAATCCGCTCATGGGTTCCCGGTGGAAATGGCGCCGGGCGTGGTATTGCTTCATGCGCGCAGCGCCGCTATCGAGGCCATCACACTGCTTGTGGGCATAGGCGTTCGCGAATGGGATTTACCCGGTCTCGAAGCGCCTACCCGCATCGTGCTGGCCCTTATAAGTCCCAAAACCAATCCACCGGAAAGTCATTTGGCCGCTTTGGCGAGCATTGCCCGCGCATTCCACGACAAAAGCATGGTGTCAAAACTCACGACAGCCGCTGCCGCCGACGAAGTTGCGGAGATTTTGAAGACTTCTCTCGCCGCATCGAACAATAACAGGTAGTGGACGCTTTATATGTTTATTCAAAATCCAAATACGAATCCACATACGCAGTCTTCACTGCACGACAGTTTTTTTCGAGTGCGGACACGTCCGCTTTCGAAGTGATGACGCCAAATTCAAGATGGAATTCACGGCTTTCTCCCGGGCGAAGATACGCAAGCGTCCCCTGCTCTTCATTGGTTTCGCGGCCCTCAACTGTGCAATTGCAAGGTTCAAAACCGCAAACATAGTCCTGTTCGCCCATCATTTTCCATTGCACGAACCGGGGCAACTCTCGCTTTGAATACTTCACATACACGCCGAATCCATTTGCTGCGTTAAACTGGTCATTGAGCATGGCCACTGTAACCATCCCGTCCCGTCCCGGCGCCATGTCGTGGTAGTAACATTTCTCTTGGTAGTTATGGGTCGGCTTGTCCATGCAATTCCACTGTTCCCGGCCGTCGCGCGCATGATTGTCGCGGGCTGCTACGGCGCGACTGGGCGCAATAATCCGCGAGTTTTCATCGAGTGCGGGCCAGCCGACGTTGCAATGATACAGCAGCATCAGTCCTGTCTTTTTGAAGCCTTCATTGGTCACTACATCGCGAATCCAGAATCGGTTTTCGCCCAGGGCGGTATAAATGGTTCGCGCCAAGGTAAGATTCTCACCGAATACGGAGGTCTCACGCATAACGCCATGTACGCGCAGCATATACGTATTGCCTTCCCAATACTGGCGCGTACAGACATCGCGGGCGGGCGTGTTGCTGATGCGTCCGTGCAGGCCTTGGCCGGTCAATGCGCTATCTTCGGCGGGACCGCCCACCCGTGTAAGGCCGCAGGTTGTCATCATGCCGCCGAAATAGCTGCGCAGCCACCGCAACCCCTCGGGCTCGTAGTACTGGGGCGCTACATCTCCGGTGGTCGAGCGCCAGCCCATGGCTTTCCCCTGAAAAGACGCCGACGCGATATCCATGCCACGGTCCAACATCACGGCCACCTCAAGTCCAACGCCGGTTTTGATAAGCGCGGCGCGTGTCGGTCGTTCGTTGCCATCATCCAATAGAACCCGCCGCACACCAGCTATCTGATCCATGTTGCCCACCCGTTTGCGCAATTCTTTTGGCGTATACTTCTTTCCGTAAATCTCCATGAGTATTCTCCTTCTGTGTCTGTATCCAAAGTAGAAAAGTGGCGCGGCGATGCGTTGCAACCATCTTCATCTGATTGTCCCAGCCTTATTATACAAGAACGTTATATCAGGGCCTAACTGACATATCTCAAGAAACATGTTCGTACTGCTGTGCAGTCTGCATCACAACAGGCGCTTTGTGCAGACAGTATTATGCGTGTGCAGGAATATGTCAAAAACAACATACAAGGAGCAACGGTTATAGTCCCCGGGTATGCAGACACAACAGAAATCTGACGACCGGCGCCGGACAGTTTGGCTCAGCCCTTCTGAGAACCATTTGCCTTCACAAGCGGTCCAACAAAAGTTTGAAACTGTGGCGCGCTTTCTGTAAAGTATAGT
>SLFT01000021.1 GCA_007124105.1 Candidatus Hydrogenedentota bacterium
GATATAAGGCATCTTTTTCAAGAGGAGGCTTATCCTGTTGCCACAAATCCTGTTTCTGGACCGTCCAGGCGGGAGGCGGTAAAAGCAGGAGCCGATAATGGTTGGGATGCGTAATGCCCCACACGGCATAGCGCCGCGCCATTTCTATGACCCGTTCCACGTGATCTTTTATTTCCATGCACTCGAGCAGTGTATTGCGCAGGGCGAGATAGTCATTCCGAATAATGGCCAGTACCAACGACTGCTTGTCTTTAAAGTACTGGTAAATAGTCGCTGGAGAATATTCTATTGCCTTGGCGATCTTACGCAACGTGACCGCTTCGTAACCATCGCGCACGAACATTTCCCGGGCTACATCCAGAATGCGGGTTTCCATCTCAGCCCGTTCGCGTTCACGCCGTTGCTCGGAAATTGTAGGTTCCGTTTTGATGTTCATGGTGTTTGTACATCCCTCGCTGGTAAGGGCCTCGTTAATATATGTAATCTTCATCGCGAAGCGGCAACATTCCACGAACTGAACGCAAGATGTACGAGCCCAACCGCGATCGCTTTCTTTGCGTGGATTGTATAGACCCTCTATATTCTCAGACTACGGGTGACTTAATTTTACGCAATAGCCGACTCCCGTTCAAGTGCATGAATAGAATGTGCCTGGGAACAGGGCCGCGCGCTGTACGCATAAGGACATCTGACATACGTATTGGATGGGCCGCCGGCGTATTCATGGCGCCCCCGGCACGTACATAATGACAATCTGATTTGTTACGCCGTCTATATCTTAAGGCATACATTCAAGCGAAAATCCAGCAGGCATAATATTTGACTTTCGAGTTTCCTGTCTGGTACACTGCTTGTGTCTGTTAAACAGCGTTTGTTTTATAACCCAAGTTTGATCGCGGGCGGCAGACATATAAAAAAAGCCGCTAAACGATGCCCTTTATACGAAACTCATTTTACAACATGAAGGAACTGCACACATGAAAAAGCAAGGATTCACCCTTATCGAGCTGTTAGTAGTTATCGCCATTATCGGTATTTTGGCGGCCATCCTGCTGCCGGCGTTGGCGCGCGCCCGTGAGGCGGCCCGTCGCGCAAGCTGCCAGAATAACCTTCGCCAGTGGGGGTTGATCTATAAGATGTACGCCAATGAATCGCCCGGCGAAAAATTTCCGCGCCTTCAGGCAGGCGCTTTCCCGGTATTAAATGATGACGGTGTCCCTGCTAATAGGGATCTCATGATTTTTGATTTGGGCGCGAATACTTTCTCGCTCTATCCGGAATACCTGACGGACCCGGCCCTGATTCTGTGCCCCTCGTCGCCGACCATGGGAGAGTCCAGGGACAACATGATGGACGCCAGTGGCCGGCTGAATCTGGCCGGGGTCAATCCGCCCGATAAATTTGCCAGCGCTATTGATTCCAGCTACACATACCTGGGTTGGGTCTTTGACCAGTATGGATTTGAGTCGCCTGGATTGTCCGTTGAAGCAATCCTGACAATCATGGAATTTGTAGGCGAAACGGACAAAATCCCTGCTGACGCCGACACTTATTACGGCCCTTCACAGTTTATCGCTGCGCTGGACTCGCTGTTTGAGAAAATCATCCCGCTTTTTGTGACCGAGAACTATGATGGCATTGCCAGGCTTATAGATGGGGATATTGCCCTTGACGGCAAGGACGGCGAGTTTTTGGGGCGGCAACTGGGCAATGGCGGCAGCGACACTATCCACCGTCTGCGCGAGGGCGTTGAGCGCTTTATGATTACCGACATCAACAACCCCGGCGCCAGCGCGCAGGCGCAAAGCACCATGCCGATTATGTTTGACCACATCGCGGTGACCCCGAGCCTGTTCAACCATATCCCCGGCGGCGCCAATGTTCTGTACATGGACGGCCATGTCACCTTTGACCGCTATATTGAACAAGGTGACGGCTTGTGCAATCGCCGCGTCGCCGAAACGCTTGGCGTCATGGCGCTGGCCCTATAGGGCGCATACAAGCGCACCGAATTAAAGAACTCTTCCGTAAGTTGTGCCAACGTGGACGCGTCAAAAACAGGGTGTCTGCGTTGGCGCAGGCCATCGTATGCATTGCTGTTTCCGGGCCCAACTTCGGTGCGGCCACAGCCGCTCAATACTGTCATGCTTAAACTTATCGCTGAAGCCATAAAAGCCTCGCCCGACATGAACGCATATATCGAGTACAACCGCCGCAACAACGTCGGGAACATCCATTATCGCGACCAGATATATATTGCCACGCCGATGATGACGCCGGCGCAGCGCATGATTACGCCAGTGCTGCGCGATGTGGGCGACAAATCCCTGCGTGAAGTGTGCGAGGCCATGGAAGCCCTTGCCAGACGCGCCAACAACACACGAGGTAATGGCGACTATGCGCTGGTGCTGTGAACCAAGCCCTCCCGGTAAACGATGATGATGTTGGGGAGGTATTCCGCGTTCTGCTATAATTGAATGAAGTTTTTTTCTGGAGGCCTTCTGGATTGAAATACGCTCACATTGATTTCAGTGCTCATGCCATTCAACGCATGTTCGAAAGGGACATCAGCGCCGATGCAGTAATGGATACAGTGAAAAACGGCGAAATAATCGCTGAATACAGGGATGACCAGCCTTATCCCAGCTATCTTTTACTTGGTTTCGTTGAATCGGCGCCGCTGCACGTTGTTATTGGCGTTGACCCGGAGTCAAGCGGGTTGCATGTCATTACGGTATATTGCCCGGAACGCCACTTGTGGTCTTGCGATTATAAAACAAGGAAACGATGATGAAATGCGCGCTTTGTAAACAGGGCGACACAGCGCCCGGTGTTGTTACCGTTACGCTTCAACGCAACGGCGCTGTAATTATCATTAAAGATGTGCCGGCGGAAGTGTGCGCCAACTGCTGCGAATACTACCTTGCCGAAGACATTACACGCGCCGTATTGCGTCTTGCCAACGAAAGCGTTCAAAAGGGCGTCGAAGTCGAAATTGTGCGTTTTGCGGCATAAGCCCCGAAAGCGCTCCTGCACTGATGCCCGCAAACGGCCACGCAACTGCGATGGTGGAATACACATTCGGAACAGACCGACGGCATTGTCCCCGCCGCAGGGAAAAAATTTCCGCTAACAACAACGCCAGACCGCCACAGATGACGGCATGTGCATGAACAATGGCGTTACCAAATACATCCGATGTATCGCTAACAGGTTGTGTGGCTTTCTCATCCGGCTTTGGTGTCGCCCGCCCACACAACGGACATACATTCCCAACTCTTGATTTATATTCCGGGGCGCTACAACATGCCCTGTTGCCTCATGTAAAAATCTACTCGAAACGCTTGACTTTGTATACCCTATGTGTTACAATGGTATACATGCTTGGGCGCAAAGGCCTCGAAATGAATGCCCCCACAGACGCCAAGTGGCCTGAGGGATTGAAGCAAAGGCATGAGGAGACGTTGGGCATGTTGTGTTTCGGGACGTTATCCAGGCCATGATGCAGGGAAGGCGCTGTCAGAGCGTCTCCCGCATCCAATAAGGAGTGAACCCAATGAAGCAGGATAACCCTGAAGGCGGTGCGACAACTCCAGCAGGAAGTTGAGAAGAAACAATGGTTTGACCGGAAGATCAAAAAGGATGCCGTACGGCATCTGCGAGTGGAAAGCGATATATTGGACCAGATAAAGGCAGAGGCCGTACTGTCCGACAGTATACGACTTTGCCGCCGCTGTACATGAAACAAAATCCTTGATTTTCAAGTCAAAATACTAACCCGGATATTGCACCATCTCAAGCACTTTGCTTGCCCGCCGACTTCGACGTGTCCCGACACGCTGTCAGCCGGCGACCTGCGCAAAGCGCTTGATCTGACGCAATCTTCGCAGGCTCACGACGAACCCTGGTGAAATATCCGGGCTAGTGTAGACATTTCTCCCAGACCCCAGATTAAGGAAAGTATGATATGACAACATCTACAGACGGCAAATGGTCCAAAGCGTTTCCGTTGTTGCTCGCGGCGGCCGCCGCGCTGTTCGCGTGGTGGATGTCTCTCGCGCCGCGTCCCGTACCGGCATCCGCGCCGCTGGACGTATTCTCCGCCGAACGCGCCATAAAGCACATCGAGGTTGTATGCACCGAACCGCAGCCTGCCGGGTCGGTGAACAACGATCTTGCCTGTCAATACATTGTGGATGAACTCAACCGTCTGGGTGTCGAAAACCAGCTGGAGCTGGTGTACGCTCGTACCGGTGAAAGACAGGTGTGCCGACGCCGCGCTGTATTAGCGCGCATCCCCGGCACGAATCCGACCAAGGCATTCGCCGTGGACGCGCACTTCGACTCCGTGGCCTGGGGGCCCGGCGCGGCGGACGACTTTTCGGGGATTGCCGCCATGCTCGAGACGGCACGCGCCCTTACCGAAGGGCCGCCCCTTATGAACGACGTCATCTTTGTGTTCGCCGATCAGGAAGAATTCAACATGGGCGGCGCGCGCCTGTTTCGGAATCATCCCTGGATGGACGACGTTGGCGTAATGCTGGCCCTCGAGGCGCGAGGCACATCCGGGCCGGCGTTGATGTTCGAGACATCGCCTGACAATGGGTTCGTGGTGCGCGAGATGGCGCGCAGCCGCGCCGGCGCGCGGGCCAACTCGGTAATGTACGACTTCTATGATCGGATGCCGTTCAACAGCGACTTTGACCACTATAAAGATAAAGTGGCGGGGTTGAATGTGGCCTATATAGACAATTTTGATCATTACCACATCATGTTGGACAATCCGGAGAATGTAAGCCTGGCCAGCCTCCAGCATCACGGCGATTACACCTTTGAACTGGCGCGACACTTCGGCAACATGCCGCTATACGACACGTACGCGCCGAACGTCACATTCTTTAATACCCTCGGCAACCATATCGTCGTTTATCCCATGTCCTGGAACTGGCCCCTGGCTGTCGTGGCCCTGCTGTTCTGGGCCGGCGTGATGACGTTCGGATTCGCGCGCGGCGCGCTGGGCGTACGCGGCGTGGCGCTGGGATTCGCCGGTGTACTGGTTACGTCAGTGGCGCTTGCCGTGCCCATCGGCCTTGTCAGCTACCTCATCTTCCTGCGATTCCGCGAAGCGGCGCTCTACCAGAACAACGTATATGGGCTCGGCTTTCATCTCATTGGCATTGGCGCGCTTTTCGGCGCCATTGCGCTGCTGCGTCGCTGGGCGCGCCCCCAGGAACTGCTTGCGGGCGGTCTGGTGTGGTGGGTGCTCGGGTTGCTGCTGATGCAGATATACATCCCCGGCGGCGCGAATCTTACCTTGTGGCCGCTGGTGATGGGCAGTGTGTACCTGCTTGTGTTGCTGGTTCTGACAAAACAGGATATGCCTTCTGACCGCGCGTTGCGTTGGTCGGTGTTGCTGGCGCTGCCGTCGCTGATGTTTATTGCGCCCATGATTGTCATGGCGGTGTATGGGCCAACCGTGATGGCGTCGTTTCTGGTAGTGCCCCTCACGCTTATTCTATGCGTATTTGTGTTGCCTCAGATGCACCGGCTTACAGCACGGGCGCTGTGCCAGACCTCGGCGGCGCTTGTCATCGTCGGGATTGCGCTGCTGTGTATCGCCTACGTGGGCACCCTGCCCAGCCCAACCAGTCCGCTGCTGAACAGCCTTGGCTATGGAGTAGACTTTGACTCGGAAGAAGCGTGGTGGCTCAGCGGCGACGATAAACTGGACGAGTGGACTTCCCTGTATATTCCCGAGGGTTCGGAACGACGGCCCGCGTCCGAATTCATGCCCGGCGACCGCTTCGACTATTACAGGGCGCCGGCGCCCATGCCGCCTTTCGGGAAAACTGAGATTGAAGTGATGAGCGACCGTATTGAAGACGGACGACGCATCCTGGAGTGTCGCCTGAACTCGCCGCGCGATGCGCAGCGCCTTCGCTTGCGTGTGGTCTCGGACATCGAAGTGTATGGCGCGTCCATACTCGGACACGACCTGCCCGGCGCGGAACAAGAGTGGAACGCCTACTTCCAGATTCTGCCCCGCGAAGGCGCTGATTTGCGTATCGAGGTTGCCCCGGACGCGCCCCTGCGGATACATGCCCATGAGCTCTCCTTCAAATTGCCGGACTTTCCCGATTTCGAGCCGCGTCCTACACACATGATGCCTGAACCCAATCGTCGCCTGGATCGCAGCCGCTCATTAGAGAGCGAATACACCTATTCCATTGCAACGGTTGATCTGGGAACCGGCCCAGTACAGCCATAACGCTGATGCGCTTTGCGCATACGTTGATTTAAAGTTTTACAGGAAACGAAACAAAGAAAGGTAAACGAAATGATTTTGGGCAAGAATATTAAACACTACTGGCGGGCAAACATCGTTGGCTTGATTTTTGTCGTGACAGGGATTGGCACACTATGCGCTGGATGCGGCTCTGAAACGACCGTTGAATTGGAGCCCCACGACATCAAGGTGCATGTGGCCAAGGTTCTGGCGGATATTGCCCGTGATATAGACGCGGCAGATGAAACATACAGCGACAAGGATGTAGCCTTGACAGGAAAAGTTGACAAAATTACCGATGGGTATGTTTATCTTGAAGCCCATGGGGTTCCTACCGAGAATCGTATTCGTTGTACGTTGAATGAAGACGAACTGCTTCCCTATGTGGGCGACACAATCACTGTTGTAGGCAGAATGGACATTGACCATACCAACCGGCAGGCCAGAATGCGAGGTTGCAGAATACAGTAGATTGTGGTCAATCCAGTTGCCAGGCGCTTAACGTGGGCTGGCTGATAATGTAAGTTTCAGTTGCCGTCTTTTTGTTGCGGATTATCAGTCGTTACGCTTTTTCATTGTGACAGCGCCCGCGACTGCGAGCATGACGGAGGCGGCAATCAGTCCAAACGCGCTAAAAGCGAGTATGAACTCACCGAGGATAAGCGTAAACACCGGTGACCATGCCTCTTCATCAGTGTCAAAGTCGTAGACCTGGCATTGGTAGTTGCCCCAGTCTGCTTTTTCAATATCGTATATTGTGTATGTCGGCTCAAAAGCGCCGGCGATAGGGTCGGCGGTTTCGTCAGGTGTGATGCGATGCCACTGGTATGCGAGCGCCCCAATCTCTCCGGTTACTTCAACAGCGAATGTAACGTCGTCGCCAATTTGTTTTGTATACTGCGTATCGCCAACAGCGGACACCTCTAGTTTTCTCTCATCTTCCCCGGCCATAGGTTCGCCTTCCAAGGGTTCGCCTTCCAAGGGTTCCACTTCCACGGGTTCACCGGGAGTGAAATCAACCATGTCCAGCCAACCAGCATCCATACCCGCGCTCGAATCTGCTTCTTTTGTATATACCCATCGCAAAACCGACAGATCATAAATAGTATAGACGCGCTGTTGCCAATCAACATCGCCCGAGATGCGTTCCTGAAGCGTGTCGTTAATATAGAATGACAAATAATCCTGGTCTTCCGCAGAGGAAACTTTCCACCAGAACGAAAGGCTGCCGGATCTTTCCACCGCTGTTTCCAGCCATGAATTCTGACCCTTTGAAATGTCGCCGCTTTGCGCGGCCGCCTCGCCATCATTGCTGACCGCCGTCTGCGCCTCCCACGGATGATAACCGCTTGTTGTCCACAGGAGATCGCAGTTATTCAACGCCAGGCACAACGTATCCGGTTGATCGTAATGAACGGTTACCGTCCACGTGTTGTTGTCCACTCTGTTAAAGTTGGTGCTGCAGTTGGAACCGCCTCCGGTTCTGCCCGCGTGGAGTTCAAAGGCGATAACGCCGCCGCCTGTTACGCCGTTGGCAATGTCAAGCCCTTCCCGGGTGTATGTGAGCGAACCGCTTGTATTGCCCGTGCCAGCGTAAACCGTAGACTCGCTTACGCCGCCAGGGGAAAC
>SLFT01000317.1 GCA_007124105.1 Candidatus Hydrogenedentota bacterium
GGAAGGCTGGTCGTTTATGGGAAGGCCCGTGGAGGCGTCCACCCATACGCCGTTTATGGGTTCAGACGGCGTGTTTACCGCCGCCGCCGCGCTCCGCGGCGCCACGGAACTCTGCACCGACCTGCTGCTTGCTCCGGACTATGTAGAAGACCTTCTGGACTTTATCAATGACGCTATTATCGGGCGGATGAAGGCATGGCGAAAACGCTTCGGACAACCCGAGCAGGAGGAAGAGTTTGGTTCGGCCGACGACTCCATTGAGATGCTTTCCGTTGCTCAATACAAACAGTTTGTGCTGCCTCGGCACAGACGATTTTATGACGCCTTCTGTCCTGAAGGAATACGAGGCATCCACCTGTGCGGGAACGCCCAGCGATTGTTTCCCATACTGCAACAGGAACTCAATGTCACGGCCTTTGATACAGGCTTCCCGATGGATTTCGCGCTTTTCCGACGCGAGATGGGCCATGATACACTGCTCTCCGGCGGCCCTGCCGCGCCACTTTTTGTGGAAGTAACCCCCGGCGCGGTGGTCGCCGAAACTGAGCGTATTCTGTGTTCCGGCATCTGCGACGGGGGACGGTTTATCCTTCAGGAAGGGAACAACTTGCCGCCCTGTACGCCCCTTGACAATTGCCGCGCCTTTTATGAGACTGGTAAACGTTTGGGGGTACTATGACAAGCGATGCGAAAGCAATGCAACTACATCTGATACCAGGAAATGACGGGTGTCGTTTTGCTTCGCGCCAGAAAGCCGCTGCGGTGATTGTGGACGCGTTGCGCGCCAGCGCCACGGCTGCCGCGTTGCTTGAGCACGGCGCCAAAAAACTGATGGTGACGGGCACAGTAGAAGACGCCTTTTCGCTGAAAGCGGCGTTGCCCGATGCGTTGCTGTACGGCGAACGAGGTGGATTGCCGCCTGAAGGTTTTGATTATGGAAACAGCCCGCAAGAGGCCATAAATGGCAGGAGCAGACACATTATCTTTACCACTACCACCGGCGCGGGCAGGCTGATTGCGGCGTGGGGCGCGTTGCCGCTGCTGATGGGCAGTACAGTGAACGCAGCGTCTGTAGTACAATACCTCTTGGCTGCGGCTGTCCCAGAAGTGGCGCTTGTCCCTGCCGGCTTAATGGATGACCCGTCATTTAACGCGCAAGAGGACTGGACGGCGGCAACCTATATTGCCATGATGCTTTGTGAAGCATGCGCCGGTCACAGAACTGTTGTGTGGGGCAGGGGACATGAAGAGTTCCTTGAATACCAGGAACGCATTCGTGTTGAAGGCGTGGCATCACTGTTTGCGACAGCGCCTCATGCCGAGAAACTGCGGGCTGTTGCAAAGGAAGGTGATGTACGGTTTTGCGCCCAGACGAACATATACGATGCTGTGCCTGTTGCCTGTGAAAAAATAGGGGCTTGTCTCACAGTGCGAAACGGGCACGGGCAAGATGGCAAAACGGGAGTTTCTGATGGATAATGCCACTATTGCGCAAGCGATGAACGATATAGCGCTCCTACTCGAAATTAAAGGAGAGAATCCCTTCAAAATCCGGTCCTACTCCAATGCTGGGCAGACCATCGAAAAGATGAGTACACCCATCGCAGTGCTGGTGCGGGAGAACCGGTTGCGCGACATCGAGGGAATAGGCGACGCGTTGGAAAAGAAAATCACGGAACTGGTCACAACAGGTGAACTGGAGTACCTGAACGAACTTCGGGGACAGTATCCCAAGACGATTCTTGATTTGCTGAAAGTGGACGGTCTGGGGCCAAAGAGCGTAAAGGCTTTGTATAAAGCGCTTGGCATTGGTTCGCTGGACGATTTGCGCCAGGCGTGTGAAGCGGGCGAGGTTCGGGAAGTTCAGGGCTTCTCGGCGAAGCGTGAGCAAAAGATTCTGGCGGCGCTGGCTTTTCTGGAGAAGCAGGGCGGTAAGTTTCGGCTCAATACCGCCTGGGTCACAGCCGCCGCCCTATGCGCGTATCTGGTAGACAACAGTCCCGCTACGCGTGTGGAAGTTGCGGGCAGCCTCCGTCGCTTCAAGGAAACGGTGAAAGATATAGACATTATCGCCGCTGCGGACAACACTGATGAGGTTATGAAGGCCTTTCTCGGTTGGCCGGAAGTGGCGCGGGTGGTTTCCAGCGGCCCTACCAAGAGCGCGGTGGTTTTGAAAAACGGTATTCCCGTGGATGTGCGCGTCGTCGCGCCCAACCAGTTCCCCTATGCGCTTCTCCACTTTACAGGGAGCAAAGAGCATAATGTCGTATTGCGTCGCCGCGCGGCAGAACAAAATCTTAAATTAAACGAGTACGGACTGTTCCGCGAAGACGACACATCGCTCCAGTGCGACAACGAAACTGAAATCTATCAGGCCCTTGGGCTGCCTTTCCTGCCGCCTGAACTGCGCGAGGGCCTCTATGAAACTGATCTGTGTCCGCCAATCCAACTGGTGACACAAAACGACTTGCTTGGCATGGCGCATTGCCATTCCACCTGGAGCGATGGCAAGAACAGTATTGCGGAAATGGCAGACGCGACCCGCGAGTTGGGATATCACTATCTGGTTATCACGGATCACAGCCAGTCGTCCGTTTATGTAAACGGCCTGACCCCTGAACGGGTATTAGAGCAACATGCGGAGATAGACGCACTCAACGAGAGCGCTGACACTGGGTTCCGGGTTTTAAAGGGGATCGAATCGGATATCCTTGCGGACGGTTCCTTGGATTATGATTCGGATATGTTGCGTCAATTCGCTTTTGTTATTGCATCGGTCCATTCCAACTTTGACATGACGGAGGCTGAAGCCACCAAACGCATTATACGGGCGATTGAAAACCCGTTCACGTCCGCCGTGGGACATCTCACGGGACGGCTGCTGCTCACACGCGCTGGCTATACGGTGAACGTGGACAAAGTGGTAGACGCCGCCGTTGCCAATGGCGTGGCCTTCGAGATCAACGCAAACCCGAGACGTCTGGACATGGACTGGCGTCATTTGCGTCGCGCCGCCGAGAAAGGGGCGCGCTTTGTTATCGGCCCTGACGCGCACCGCGTTGCGGGATTGCGCAATATGCGCTATGGGATTGGGATTGCCCGCAAGGGCGCATTGGCGCCGGAACATGTTTTGAACTGTCTGGGTGTGGAGGAATTCTTACAATGGCGAAAAGGCAGGTGAAATCCAAACGCGAGAAAGAGCGGGCACTGGCCGTGTTTGAACGGCTGCGTACGGCCTATCCCGATGTGCGTTGCACCCTTGACTATAAAAATCCCCTGCAGCTTCTCATTATGACCATTCTCGCCGCGCAATGCACGGACGCGCGGGTGAACATTGTGTGTCGCGACTTGTTTCGCAAGTATGAGACGCCGGAAGCGTTTGCCAACGCCGCGCCGGGCGCACTGGAGGAGGCTATTCACGCATGCGGCTTCTTTAATCAAAAGGCGCGCGCTATCCGTCAAAGCTGCGCCATCATCATTGAAAAATACAACGGTCATGTGCCCGAGGACATGGCAGCGTTGTTAGAGTTGCCAGGCGTCGGACGTAAAATCGCCAACGCCGTGCGGGGCGAATGTTTTGGGAAACCGGCCGTTATTGTGGATACCCATTGCAAACGCGTTGCCAATCGGCTGGGTTTCACGAAAAACAGCGAGCCCAGGCACATCGAGCAAGACCTGATGGCTTTGTGGCCGGAGAAGTACTGGACGTTGTATTCCCATTTCATGGTATTTCATGGACGCGCCGTGTGCAGGGCGCGTAACCCCCAATGCGACGCGTGTGTTGTAGTCGCGTGTTGTCCCTGGCCCACACGAAAGAAAAGGGATGTGAAATGACGCGTACAACTTCGCCAAAAGCGAGAATATCAGCCGAAAAAGAACCGCGCCCATCAAACTGGCTCGTGGCCGCTGTCATTGGCTATGTGGCGATCGCGCTGACAGTAGATACGCTGGCTGCGCAAAACATACGGTGGCCTTTCGGCTGGTCTGTTTTTCTATGGTCTCCGGCGTCGTTCTGGCGCGTTTTTGATGCGGCGCCGCCTTCCTGGGTCAGTACGCCTCCGGTGAGCCGCGTTGACGCGTTCAAACTCATTTGGTGGTTTATCATTCCCTTCCTGATGTGCCTTCCCCGTATGGAGTGGCGATGGTTTTCGCCCCAGAATTGGAAACGGATGGACTGGTTGTTGCTGGCGGGTTTGATCGTGTTGGGGAGCATAGCCGTCGTAAGTGTTCGATTTATCCCCGCTCTGCGCAATACTTACGGCGGTATGAGCCACCTGTCGTCCGAGCTTAAACGCGGGTACAGTATTGGCTATCTGGTGTGGATTGGCTCATGGCTGCCGGGGTGGACGTTGCTGCACCGTTATTTTTTGTTGCGCATTGTCATGCGCCGATTCCCGCGTTATGGGTGGTTGCTGATTCCCATTTCTGAAACCCTTTATCATCTCCAGAAACCGCTTATCGAGGCGGGTGGGATGCTGGTCTTTTCGCTGTTGCTTACAGGCTGGAGCGTGAAGCGTCGCAATGTGCTTCTACCCTTCATTGCTCATCTTTATGTTGAGATTGCGTTACTGGTTGCGCTGGTCTTTTTCCTGTGAGATATGCGGGCTAACCGCCTGTGGCGCTTTGTGCGCAGAATCCCAGCTGACGCAGTACGCGTTGAAATGCGGCGGTTTTCTTCGCGGGTACAACAAGGCGGTGTTGGCCCGCGTGATAGCACAGTGATTTACCTTTGGCGTCGTGGGCGATCAGAAGCGCCGTCGCTTCGTCCTCGACGTAATAGATTTCTGCGGGGCCTTCGTAGCGCACTTTAACGGCGCGACGAATCGTGTCTTCAATAAATGTGCGCACGTTATCCGGAACGGGCGATACGCTGTTGGCATCCAGAAATTCCTCTATTTCCCCAGCGCTTATGCCGCTTTCCAGCGAATCAAGAATGCGTCGGCTGTCAATGCGCCAGGTGTGGTCGCCGTCTTTGGTCGCGATACGTTCGAGAAAGAGCGCATCCGACGCCAGCAGTGCTTCAGGATGCCGCAATACAATGTCCTGGTTGGGAAGCACCTGGAAGATGGGACGCTGCGTGATTGGCGGCGGTGTGTAAGCATATTCCATGTCCAGACAATAAGCGCCGAGCGGGGTAAGTCGAAAAAACTTCAGGCCGTCATATCGCGACAGATAGGTCATGGAGTCGGCTCCCCACAATTCGTGGAAATCAGTTCGCGCGCCTTCGGGCGCCGTATGCGCAATATCTACAATACCCAGCGTACCGGCGTATTCCCATAATAGCGCCATAATGTAGCGTCCTTGCAGGATTGACCATGAGTGGCAACCACCGTACCCCAGATTGCCATAATGCGGTTCGCCAATATAAAGTTTCCATGGATTAAGTGTGATGTCAAAATACATATCATGGGCAAGAAAGAAGTCAAAGAAATCGTCTATATACACCCACTTGCCTGTCGGGCACTCCGACAGGCATAGGTCCACAGTGTCCCGGCGTTCGGCGACAGCGGTCAGACCGCCGAATCCCTTGCTTTTTTGTCCCTTGATTTCGTTGATGCGGCTCAACTCATCCAGTTTGCCTTTTGTTAACCAACGCCCCCAGATTAGTTTCAGTGTGTCTTGAGGCGGTTGTGTCAGCGCTTTTTTTCCAGCAGTGGTCAATGCCAGTTTTTTTCCTTTGGGCTTGGCAAGGTTCGCCGCCTGTAGTAATAGCGGCCACGCAAAGGCGCGCATAAAATCATCTGCCTTGATTACTTGTCCTTGAGGAATGAAATCACCGTCACGTAGAATGGCGCATAGTGCGTTGGCGGAAGCTGCCGTTGCTTTACCAGTTGCGGTGCTGACCGATACCCGCCCCGTGTCTACCAGACGCAACACGGCAATAAGGTCATGGAGCGCCGCCGATTCTGTCTCGATGATGTCTAATGACGGTATTTGAATGTTATCGTCTTTGTAGCGCCAGCTGCTGATGCCGGGTGGCGTGTCGGGCAGCGAATCGTATGTTTTTACAGACACATCAGGCGGTTCAGGAACGAACTCTTTGAATCGTTTTATCAAATCCTGGGGCAGAAACTCATACGTAAACAATACATCAAAAATGGTGTAGGGATGCTTTTCCTCGCCAAAACCGTAACCGCTCCGGTAACGTTTAGGCAGCGCGCCATATTTGGCCAGAAACTTTTGCGGCTCATATTCGCCCAGGGTGCTTCGATGAACCGCCTCGGCAATGGCGCTCTGTGTCAACGCGTCCATACAATTCCAGGTTTCGCGCAACCGTTCCCCGGCGAAATGGTTTTCGATAGCGGCGATTCGGTGCGCCTTGGGGAGGGCGGACCGTTTAATGCCTAACGCTCTCATCACTTCTTTCAAATCATCCAACGTGCGTGATTCTAACGCCTCGCGGAATGTATCGAAACCCGCTGTCGGGTAAAAATATCTTGGCAAGATATATTCCTTTCCTTACTGTGGTTTTTATGATAGAGTCAGATGGAGACTTATAGGACATCCCGGCTAGTTTTACAAATACAAGATGTGGCATCCCACTGGTAATCAATGATCTTTCGGCCCGGCTATTCCGGCGTTAGAATGCCCGCGATGCAGGCCGTTGTAAATGCGGCGAGCGTACCTGCTGCAAGGGCGCGCAGACTCATTTTGGCGATTTCGCTGCGTCGTTCCGGCGCAACGGCCGACATACCGCCAATAAGTACGCCGAGACTGCCGGGGTTGGCAAATCCGCATAACGCGTAAGTGGCGATTGTAACGGTTCGTTTGCTGATAACTTCTTCCGCGATGAGTCCCTGCATGCTTTGATACGCGATAAACTCGTTGATTACGGTTTTGGTGGCCAACAATTCCGCCAGCGGCGCCACATCACGCATTGGTACGCCCATAAGAAAGGCAAGGGGACGGAAGAGATAACCCATCAGTGTTGTAGTTCCCAGGCCGGTCACAGCGATGGTAGCCTGGTCGAGCAGGAAGATGAGTCCTACGAAGACAATAAGTACAGCGCCTACGTTCAGCGCCATGTTCAGCCCAAGGGCGGAACCTCGCGCTGCCGCGTCAAAAACGTTTTCACTCTCTACCGGCATGACGAATTGGCCGCCGGCGGTGGTTTCCGGCACGCCCGTTTCGGGTATCATCAGTTTGGCGATGGCGATGGCCGCGGGCGCGCTCATGACGGAAGCCGCCATTAAATGACCGGGCTCCGCGCCAAATCCGGCGTACGCCACCATCACGCTTGCGGCGATGGTGGACAAGAACGCCGTCATAATAACAAACAACTCCGACCGAGTCATGTTTTGTACGTAACTGTGTACGGCGGATACGGATTCGATGCCGACGAAGACCAGCAGAGCCGTTACGAATGTCTCGGCTCCGGACGTTTTCAATGTGCGGCGCATGAGCCAGGCCATGGCGCGCACTATTGCCTGGATGATCCCCCAATGTTGCAGGACCGCCGCAATGCCAGAAACAAAAACAATGACGGTGAGCACATTAAATGCGAATACGGCACTGATGGGGAACATCTGGTGTTCAACAAGCGCGCCGTCCGCTCCCGGCGTATACACGCGCTCGATGAGGAAGAACTTGGTAAGATTTCCAAAGAGAAAGGCGGCCCCCTCCTCGCTGGCCGCGGTAAGCAGGTCGAAGGCATGCCGTACGCCGTTAAAAAAGAGATGTCCGGCCCGTGTACGAAGCACAATAATGCCCAGGGCGAACTGGAGAAGCGCGCCCCAGATAAGTATGCGCCACGGCACACAACGCTTATTTTCTGACAATAGCCAAGCCAGGAAGAACATGACGACAAGTCCCGCCATGCTCATGCATCGAAACCAAAAATCGTCTCCCATGAAGATTCTCCCTTATGGCA
>SLFT01000113.1 GCA_007124105.1 Candidatus Hydrogenedentota bacterium
AAGAACACGAAAAGCGGGGGCGTTGATAGCTCTTGATCTTTGAAACCGTTGGCGCCAGACGCATACAATCGCCTTCGGGGTTCAACGCAATTCCGTTGTGAGTAAGGACAAAAATTTTACATATCGTGTTCTTTTGTATACAATAAGGACAGTATCCAACGATAGAGTGGCAACCGGTTATTTGTCGGCCTGCGTCGGCAAAGCGGAGACTGTTATTATGAGAGTGACGATTGTAGCGTTAGTGATGGCTGCGATTTTGAGTGGCATACCGAGCGGCTATGCCGTTCAACCCACATACGAGGGCCAATTCGGCAATCCGGAGGAACCGGCCTTGCGTGTTGTGAAATGGCCCGTGTTGGGCTTCAGGAAGTTTATCATTCGCGTACACGATGGATTGCATAGCGGCATCCACAAAAGCCCGTGCGCGGCGGCGCATGAAGGCGCCAGCGGCGCTTGGAGCGGCGCCGGAGTATGGGCGGACCATACCGCTCGCGGCATGGTATATGCCCCGCTTCCACCGAAACAGCCGTTGCGCCACGCACAATCCTACGAAGAACAGGCGCTCGCGTTTATTGATCGCGTAACAGCGCCCCCGGAAAAAGAGGAAGCGGTCCCAGAGGAGGCAGAAGTTGACGAGGCAGAAGAAGAGGTGCAATACCTGCCTTTTCTGGTTAAGGAGAGGGCCGTGGAGACAGCACAGCGTCGGTATGTGCCGGACCGCGCCGCGCAGCGAGACAGAGTTCGCGTAGGCGAGGGCAACCTTCTGAAACTTGCGCGATGATACAGCCCGGTTGCGTTATCTTGAAAGTATACAGGACTGACGCATAATCCGGATTGCGCGGCTTTATGGAATCAACGAGACAGGCGCAACAGCCATAAGCGCTGCTGCGCCTGTTTTTTGTCTTACGACGGAACATTCATCACGCTATTTGATGGGGATTTCTTTGTTCTTTAAGGATGAAGCGTAAATGGCGTCAATGACCTTCTGGATGCGCAACGATTCTTCCGGTTTCACCATAACGGGCAGATTCTTCTCGACACATTCGCAGAAATGGCGCACTTCACGGCGATGACCATCCTCATCGGAAAGGTAGTCCCATGTGGTGTGATAGAGGGAGGAGTGGTCGGCGCTGAAGTACCCAAGCGGGTTGATGCCAATGCCGCCCTTATCGCCGAGAATATGCATGTCTTCAATTTCATCGTGCGTGTTGGCGGCCCAGGATACAGACATCTGCATGGTAATATCGTTTTCAAAACGCACAAATGCCGTGGCGTAATCTTCGACTGTGAACTCCTTGTGCGGATACGGCACACCCCAGTCCGCGTTGAACAGGTCGGGCCTATCGCCGAACATGCGGTAGACCTTGCCGGACGCCGCTATCGGTTTGGGGCTTCCCATCAGCCATACGCACAAGTCCATCATGTGTACGCCAATATCAATAAGCGGACCGCCCAGGGACTCCTTTTTCAGATGAAACTTTCCCCAACCCGGTATGCCGCGACGACGCAGCCATTTCGTTTCCGCGGTATAGATGCGTCCCAGCGCGCCGCTTGCAACCACCTCTTTCAGTTTTTCGGCACGCGCCTCAAAACGCATGTGCTGCGCCACCATCAGCTTTCGTTTGGCGGCCTTTGCCGCTGCAATCATGGCCTCGCATTCGCGTGTGTTCATGGCCATCGGTTTTTCCACAAGTACATGGGCGCCCGCTTTTAGCGCCGCAATAACGGCGGGGGCATGAACGCGATTTTGGGTGCAGACATCAATAATATCGAAGTCTATCGCTGACAGCATTGTTTTGTAATTGGCGAATGGCTTCGCCCCGGCGCACTTCGCGGCTTCCACGTCGCGGCGCTCCTTGACGATATCGCAAACGCCCGCCACTTCGACCCGGCCTTCCGCTTCCAACTGACGCCAGTAAGGCAGGTGTTGATCCCGTGCGATAGCGCCGGACCCGATGATTCCTACTTTCAATTTGCTCTTCGATCTACTCATGTTGTTTCTCCGTGGTAGTTTACTGGGGATTTGAAAATGCCGATCAAACGGCGCTGTTGCTTCCTTCGGATGCGGATGATAAACTATTTGAAGATAACATTGCCACTTGTGAGTTACGCTTTGGCGCGCCGGGTTATAACAATGGTGGTGTCTCCCAATCAAATGCTGACAGCCTTATTATTTTGCAGTTGGTTACTGTAGCGAGTATAATAAGAAGACATGTTCAGTGTACGCGCAGTGGATGTATTTGTTTCCAAGTAGACAGATTCCAGTTTCGCGCGCCCACTGCGGGGCAGCGCACTGGATAGGGGCGACGGGTACGACGCGCTCATGGCAACATACAAGGCATGGTATTCAATGAGAGGTGATAGTTTCTTGCGTGGAAAGGCCGGTATCCTTTTACTGCTGGCGATTGCCGTTCCGGCGGTCGGTTGCGCGCCGCGTGCGACGCCGCCCCCGGAAACGGTTGACGTGCCCGCTGGCTGGTTCGAGATGGGGCGTCCGTACGACTCCGATGGACATAGCGACGAGGCGCCTGTGCATAATGTGTACCTTGACAACTACGCCATTGGCAAATACCCCGTTACCAACCGTGAGTTTGCCGGTGTCTTGAATTGGGCTCTTGCCAAGGGCCGTCTGCAAGACGACGTGGGAAACGCATATAACGGCGGCAAAGTATTTGCATACGGAAAGCCACTCGCTGATACCCTGGCCAGTGCGCATGGGTCGCAGATAAGTTTTGGCGCGGGCCAATTTGAAGTGCTTAGCCGCACCGGTTATAACGGCGAGGAATTCAGCATGGACGAACATCCGGTTGTGCTGGTTACCTGGTATGGCGCTGTGGCTTACTGTAACTGGTTGAGCGAGATGCACCGGCTGCGACCTTGCTATGATACGGAAACATGGGATCGGCTACGGCCAGTTCCAAACGGCTATCGCCTGCCCACCGAGGCGGAATGGGAGCGCGCCGCCGCCTGGGACGGTCAGCGTCATCAGCGATACGGGGTAGGCAGCGACACCCTGGACTTCACCCAGGCAAATTTCTTTGAGAGTGATTACGCGAACCCCCTCAGATTGACGTCCATGCCGTATACATCGCCAGTTGGCTGGTACAACGGCGGCAATCTTGCCCAATTAACTGTGTCCAGTGTGTGGACGCAGAATGCGGTTAGTCCCGTGGGCTGTTATGATATGGCGGGGAATGTATGGGAGTGGTGTCATGACTGGTATGACGCGGAGTATTACGCACGGAGCGGGCTGGCCAATCCAACGGGACCTGAAACCGGCGCGCATCGAGTAGGCCGCGGGGGCAGCTGGCGATATGCCAGCGATCACTGCCGTGCGGCCGATAGGTATTGGAACTGGGCTGAGTATCACAGTCGTTATCAAGGGTTTCGTGTCGCCATCTTCTTGAACCGCTGAGTATGCAAGGCACTCTGATAGTCCACAGACAATCAAGGGTGAAAGCCGTAAGAGATGCGGCCTTGCCCTTGGTATACACTGATAAGCATGGACATACAGTACCAATTACCGGCAGGCACATAAACCAGTGGCCTGCCAGGAGTCAAGTATCGTGATGCCGTGCCGTCCTGCGCAGCCAGCGCTGTACGGCAACCTCTGACAGACAGCCACGTATACAAGGCGGGGTGGATCGCAATAAAATACATGTATACTTGCGCGTGTTCCCGCTGAATCCGTATACTTTGGTGAGGGGATAGGGACGATTACCAAAGGATTGCCTATGACATTGCCTGAAACATTACAGCCCCTTCAGGGGTTGCTCATGATAAGCGCCTTTATTCTGGGGACTGTTGTCGGCAGTTTCTGCAACGTTTGCATTGGCAGATGGCCCGCAGGTGAATCAGTGATTAAACCGCGGTCGCGGTGCCCGAAATGCCTGAACAGCATCGCCTGGTACGACAACGTTCCTCTTATCAGCTGGCTGGCTTTGGGCGCGCGTTGCCGCCATTGCAAGGCCCCCATCAGCATGCAGTATCCCATTGTGGAAGGGCTGACGGGGCTGTTGTTTCTGGCGGTGTACTGGCGGTTTGGGCTTGTATTTGCCGCGCCAGTGTACATGGCGTTCTGCGCGTCCATGGTTATTGTGACCTTCCAGGATTTGGCGGACTGGACAATTCCAAATGAGATTACCTTTCCCGGCATTCCCCTTGGGCTTGTTCTCGCGCTGGCAGGAATGGCTTGGGGTGAGAGTTCCGGGCTTAGGGTAACGGACGTCTTCGACGCCATGTTGGGCATGGCGCTGGGCGGCGGCATCTTGTTTGCCCTCGACCGCATCACGGTATTCATCCTCAAGAAACCGGGCATGGGCTTTGGCGATGTAAAACTGCTGGCCATGGTGGGCGCATTTCTGGGATGGCGCGGTACGCTGGGTACGCTCGTGATCGCGTCCATGCTGGGCAGCATGGTAGGCATCGCCACGATCCTCTACTTCCGCTATTTTGGCGACGAAGCGGACGCGGACACGACAACGGAAGAACCAGAAGCGGCGGAAAACCAAAAGACGGAAAAGGAGGCGACGTCTTCGGACGAGGAAATCACCCTTGAAGGTCACTATCTGCCTTTTGGTCCCTATCTCGCACTGGGCGCTGTTATTTATCTCTTTATCGGCCCGGAGATCATTGAAGCCTATTTCTCGATTATTGTGCCCGCCCCCGAGCCTATTATCCTTTACGACGGCATGGAACTTTTATAGTGGCCGGGATGTCGGAACAAACAACATCCTGCATCGTCCCCGGGCTGTACCGCATCCCGACGCCCACCCCCTTTCCGGTAGGCGCGGCCAATGTGTACCTTTATAAAGGCGGTGATTGCCTGACCTTGTTCGACGCAGGCACGAAGACTGAAGCCGCCTGGGGGGTGCTTACTTGCCGTTTGCGCGAACTGGGCGTGGAACCATCCGATATTGATCGCATTATACTGACCCATCACCACCTTGACCACCTCGGCCTTTCCCGTCGCATACGAGACGTATCCAGCGCGACCGTCATCGCCCATCCCGATGTACCCACGCAAATCCCGTATATGTTCGATGAGTCCAGCGCCCATGTCCATCTTGACGCACTCATGCGTGAATTGGGCGTACCGGCTGATGTTGCAGAAAAGGTCATCGCACTGCGGCAGCAGCACAGGGAATTGCTGGACGACTTTGTGGTGGATGAGCCCATAGCCGATAACGGCCGCGTCGGCAATTTTACCGCCCACTTTAGACCGGGCCATTCTTCTACGGATACCGTGTTTGTCCATTCTGATGAGCGCTGGGCCCTTACCGGCGACCATCTCATCAGAAATGTCACGCCCAACCCCATCCTGCGGCGGCGCTCAGAGTCAGGCCTACGCGAACAAAGCTTGGTCCAATACTGCAACGCCCTGCGTGAAACGCGCACCCTCGAGATGGACTGGTGTTTTGCCGGACATGGCTCTCCTTTCCAAGACCACCGTGCCGTGGTGGACGCCACCCTGCGCCATATCGAACGGCGCGGCGCGAAAGTATTGGCGGCCACGCCCGCCGAAGGCGCCACGCCCTACCAAATCACCAAGGCCCTTTTTCGGCGTCTTTCCGAGCCCAACCTCTACTATTGTCTGTCCGCGGCGACAGGCCATCTGGAACTGCTGGCGACACAGGACATGCTGAAATCTGAATACCGCAAGGATGTTTTGTTTTACCTGCCCATCCGGACGTAATGTCACAAGGAAGGGGTTTCTGCGTAATTGCCGAAACGGTTTAATGCTTGACGTGGCACGCTGGATATGGTACACTAGTATTGTTAGCACTCCTGTATAATGAGTGCTAATCTGCTGTGAGGTACGATTATGGCAATCACGTGGATTCGGGCGACCGAACTAATGGATTGTTGACTATGGCAAAAAAGAAATCACAAGAAGAGGTTCCGGCGCTGGCTGAGCGCGAACGCGAGATTCTGCATGCCGTTGTCAACAGTTACATTACCACGGCAGAGCCTGTCGGTTCGCGCACGGTAGTAAAGCGTTTTAACATAGATCTCAGCGCAGCGACGGTGCGCAATGTGATGGCCGACCTCGAAGAGTTGGGTTATCTGCAACAGGTGCATACCAGTTCGGGACGGGTTCCCACGGACCGGGGCTACCGCTATTATGTAAGCCACTTGATGCACGTGCAGGAATTGACCGTCGGTGAGCGCCGCCGCATTGAACGTGAGTTCTCACGTAAACTCGATGATGTTGACGGTCTGTTGCGGCATACCAGCCATTTACTGGCTTTGGCTTCGCATCAAGCGGGCATTGCCGAGGCGCCCGACGCAAGCCAGACGCGGGTGCAGCGTTTCGAACTTGTACCCGTGGGCGAGAATCGGCTGGCGGTGTTGATGGTGGATAATTATGGTTCCGTGCGCTCGATGATGGCGCAAATGAGTACGCCCATCGAGACGTATCAAGTGGAACAGTTGAACAATTTTTTGAACCAGAATTTCATGGGCCTCGAGGTCGGCGCTCTTGCGGACTCAGTGCGCATACGGCTTGGCGAAGTGCTGGGCGAACAACGCGACCTGGCGCAACGCGCCCTGGAAACGCTTGATTTGATGCCGCAACGCCGCGAGAATCGTCTGTTTCTCGACGGGGCGGTGCAATTGTTCGAGCAGCCCGAATTTCAGCGCGTGGAACAGGCGCGCGAGGTATTCGGATTGCTCGAGGAGCATGACCGGTTGATAACGCTTCTGCGCCGGGCTGTTGTGGACGGTGAAGGCCGTACCGTATTTATCAGCCGCCAGAGTGATAATCTTGGAGTAGAAGGCATTTGCGTGGTTGCGTCGTCATACAATGTTGACGGGAAACCCGCCGGATTGATTGGCGTACTCGGGCCACAGCGCATGCCCTATCCGAAGCTGACCGCATTGGTGGAATACACGGCCGGTCTCGTGGGCCGATTATTAACAAAACTGGGAAAATGAGTATAAGGATTGTGATGTGCTTTTGTTTGTTCAGCATGTAACAACATAGAAGGTTGCGTAAACATACCATGAGCAAAGGTACAGGAAAAACAGAATTGGAAGAGATGTTGGAACGTAAGATTCGTGACCAGAATGTAGGACAAGACCAAACAACCGATTCCTCGTCCATGCCCCAGGGAGATACACCGGATACCGAGGAGACGGCCCCGTCGCCTCCTGCGTCAGATAATGAAACGTCTGAAAATTCCGAGGAACAGCATAGCAGCAAAGACGCTGTAGCGCCGGCTGATGAGGGTTTGAATGAAGCGACAGAGAGCGCACTGGAACAGCAGATTAAGGAACGAGCGGCGGAATGCGAACAACTCCAGGACCAGCTGTTGCGTGTCCGCGCGGACTTTGACAACTACCGCAAACGGATGCTTCGCGAAGTAAGCCAGATTCGCCAGACCGCTTCGGCAACTCTAATTCGGGGGTTGTTGCCCGCTCTGGATAACCTGGAACGCGCCCTGGCTCACGCTGATGCCGAAGACGGCTTCGTTGAAGGCGTTGGCATGGTATATAAGCAGTTTCAGGAGGTCCTTGCCGCTGAAGGTCTGGAGCCGATCCCGGCGCTGCATGAATCATTTGATCCAAATGTGCATGACGCGCTGGCGACCATGCCCTCGGACACGGTTGAAAAAGGACGCATCGTTGAAGAGTACGAACGCGGATATCGGCTTCGTGACACGATACTGCGCCCGTCCCGCGTTATTGTGAGCAGTGGACCGGCTGAAAATACCGATAACGGCCCGGCGCCGGAAACCGAGGCGCAGATAACTGAAGCGACCGATCAGGAGAACGCAATCCCGGAAGAAACGCCGGAAATAAAAGAGTAGATGGAACACGATCAGTAAACAAGCATAAGGGAGAAT
>SLFT01000347.1 GCA_007124105.1 Candidatus Hydrogenedentota bacterium
AGTTATATGTACGTTCGCGTTTGTCGCGCCGCACCGCGCTGACGGGCACCTTTTCGACCCCGGCCAATGCAGGCGGCGTGGAATGCGGAATGCGTTGTCCTGCATCGCGGACGCGCGCTACTGACGGCGCCCCTCTTTGGTTTGCCCTGCCGAATTTGATATTTGCGTTGGAAATATGTAAACATAGGGTGTCGGTTGTATACCGACGGTTAGGTAAACATAAGTGTGCGGCCGGCGGCATGACGCTTCCGGTTGCGAACCCCAAACAATACCACCAGTACGGGAGGAATTGAAGATGTCGGAAGTGAAAGCATTTTTTGACGGCGTAAGTTCAGGTGTGGACGCAAGCAAAATCGAAGGCATGAACGCCATTTTCCAGTTTAACATCGGCGATGATGTTTACACGGTTGCGGTTGCGGACGGCGCGGTAAACGTTTCTGAAGGGGCCGCTGAAAAAGCCAGCATCGAGCTGACCATGACGCCGGAAGATTTTATCGCGTTGACCAAGGGTGAACTGAACGGCCAGCAGGCGTTCCTCACCGGCAAACTGAAGATCAAAGGCGATATGACGCTTGCCATGAAATTGCAGAGCGTCTTCAATATCGGTTGATGACACGAAATTTCGGGGAAGCCGTCTCGTCGTCGGGGCGGCTCCCCTTCTTTCCATCCCGCGGCCTGGCGGCGCTGCTGTTTGGCCTGTTCTTGAGCGCGTGTTCACAGTCTGGGGAAAGCCCGGATGTCCGCGCCTTGGAAGTCGTGACCGACGATGGGTTTATCATCACGGCGACGCTGTTTGATCCCGGCGTGGACGCCCCGCCCGGTATACTCCTTGTACATCGGTACGGGGGCGGTCGTGGGTTATGGGAGCAAAGCGCGCGGGCGTTTCAACAGCGCGGCATGATGGCGCTCGCCCTGGACCTGCGAGGGCACGGGGACAGCCGCGCCCGGCACGAGGAAATGACGCATTATCGTCAACTGCCGGAAGACGCCTGGCTGGACGCGTTGGCGGATGTGCGGGTTGCGAAGGAGCTGTTGCTCGAACAGGGCGCGCATCCCGACCACCTGGCGATAGCCGGTGAAGCAATGGGCGCGGGGCTTGCATTGCATTACGCCCTTGAAGACCCGGATATCCAGGCGGTGATTATGATATCGCCCGGTCTCGAGATGCGGGGGGTTCCCACTGAATCGGCAATCAGAGAATTGACTGATTGTCCTACTCTGATCATGGCGTGCGAAGGGGACGCGTATGCCGCCATGTCCGCAACGGCGCTGAACGCCGCCGCGCCAGTCTATTCGGAATTACGTACCTGGTCCGGCGGGGCACACGGCGTTGATCTGTTCGGCGCGCATCCGGACGCGCTACAATTCCTGCTGCAATGGCTGCAACCCATTATCGGGCCGCGTACATCCTGAGACTGCCGCGCTAAACCTTTCACCTGATACGTCCCGATGGCTTGAAGCGCGCAAGTTCTTGATGAAAATTTCCTGCCCATGATGTACAATGATGGAATAGAGGTAACTGTTTACCAAGGGACCTCGAGAGTACACTGTTGTGGGTAGAGCAAAGTGGAATCCACCGTTTTGCTGGAAAGTGACGAACAGAGGTTGTTTCGCGCATGGAAATAGAAGGAGGCGCATGATGAACAGGATTTCTTTAATGGTGGCGTTGATTGTTGTTGCTGCTGTGGTCATGTTGCCGCTGTTGCGTCAGGAACGGCCAGACGCTATTGCGGAACCGGTGGTTGTGGCGGCCGCACTGGCAACGGATACACTCGTGGAGGCGTCGGATACCGATAGGAACTCGGCATCTGTGGGGACGGCTCTCGAGATTGTAGCGGTTTATCCGCCGGGCGATGGGGTTCCCGAAGACGAAATCGTCTTTTATTTCAACGAGAGACTGGCGCCTTTCTCTGCGCCGGCAGATACGGACGAACCCGCCCTTGCCGTCACTCCTCACGCGCCAGGTCAGGTAACGATTGAGAACGCCTGGCTCCGTTTTTCCGCGCCGGTACTGGAGGGGCTGTTCGAGGATCCACAGACAACCCATATCGAGGTCGTGTTGCATGAGAATCTGCGTTCCATAAGCAACCAGGCGTTGCCCGCTGACATGCGCCGCCATATTTTTGTTGCGCCGCCGCCGGAGATCGCTTCCATGCGGCTGGAAGAGATTACGGCGGAAAAAGTTACCGCGCGCTTGGCGTTCAGCAGGGTTGCGGATTTAAGCGTACTGCCCGAATTGCTGACTATGACCACGGCAGAGGGCGCGTCCGTACCTGTTTCCGTGACGCCGGGCGACGACCATGCGTCAGCTCTGTTGTCTTTTCCGTTGACTGTTGAGCCGCCGGTAACCGTCAGGGTAGACAAAGGATTGCGTTGGGGCGACGGTCTTCACTCTATCGCGCAGACAATGGTCGCGCATTTCCCTGAGCGCACGGGAACGCTGTTGCAGGGCGCGGCCTTGAACACAGATGAGACGCCCCATCTGTTGCTGCAATTTACGGAAAACATCCCTGTTCGTTGGATTCCACTTCTGGCGACGGTGAAAACAGGCGACCCCGGTGAACTCATCCCCTTCACGCTTGCACCGGAGCAACAAGAGGTAGAGGCGGCGCAACAGGTGCGCCTGATGCTTCCCGAAACGCCGGAAGTGGCCGCGCTGGACGTTGTGCTCGTTGAATTGTCGCCCTGGCTGCGCACCCACAGAAGCGGAATGCATCCTCGCCAGCGGATTGTAACAGAGGCCGTATCCCATACAATGCAACAGAATAGACGGTTGGCAGTCGCATTGCAGTACCATTATTGGGAAGCGGATATACATGACGGTCTTATATTGCGGCTTAATTTTTACCGTGGCGTGACCGCCGAACAGTTGGCGGAACATATTGAGATAGTGCCCGCCGTGGACTGGGCATTTGACGACAGCGACAGTCGGCAGCGCAGCCTGCGATTAAAGGGGGCGTTTCAATCGGAGACGGAATACACCTTGCGCATACTGGCGGGCGTGAAAGACGAGGACGGCAACATACTTGAGCAACAGGACCGTACCTATGCGCTACAGGAGACGCCGTTGCGCGAAGGCGCGGCATTCGACGCAACCCACCTCTATTATTTTCCGCGGCGCGATATGGCCCGGCCTGTTCTTCATGCGCGAAATATAAAGGAGGCGCGGGTACAGCTGGGACAAGTGTTCCCGTCCAACCTGCCCATCTTCGTTCGCGACCTTACCAGTAGAGGCATGAACCGCACGTTGCTTGCCGAATATGCGCGCGAGACAGCCGAGACAACGGTTATATTTCCCGACGTGCCGGACACGCTGCTGAGCGCGTCGGTGGATTTAGACGCCCTCCTTCCATCTGATGGGCGCGGTGTCTTTGTGATGAGCGTTACGCCCATGTATGACTACAGAAACGACAGCCGTTTACTGATCTACACCGATTTGGGCGCGTTGACCCATTGGTCGGATGACGGCCTGGCTATTTTTGTGCATAATCTTTTCACCCTTGCGCCAACGCCGACCGCGCGGATACGCCTGTACTCGGAAAAATACCAGGAGATGGGCGTGACGCACACAGACGCTGAGGGCATTGCACGGTTCATGAGTTTTGATCCTGCCCTGGGCGCGCCCGCCCTGGCCGTTATTGAGACAAAGGACGACTATACGTTTGTGGACTTGCGCAGTCCCCAGGATTCCAAAACGCCCTTTACAGCGTCCATGCCCGCTTATGACCGGGACGGGTACGACGCTTTTGTCTATCTTGATCGTGAACTGTATCGCCCTGGTGAAACGATTCATATACGCTGGATCGCGCGCACGCGCTACGTGGATGCGGTTGCGGACGCGCCTTTCCAGCTGCGCATTGCCAATCCACAGGGACGCTGGATATACGAAGCGCCTGTGACGCCGTCCGAATTCGGCACGGGCAGTTTTAGTTTCCGGACGGAGCAGGCCCATCCCACAGGCCGGTACCGGGTGGAATTGCGCGTTCCCGAAGCCAGAACGCCGCTGGGCGGCGCCACATTCAATCTCGAGGAATTCGTGCCCAACCGGATGCGGGCCGAGACGCAGTTTGATCGTGAACTATTGTTCCCCGGAGATACCGCAAGCATTGCGGTAACAGCGGAGAATCTCTTTGGCGGCGCGGCAGCGGGACGCAAAACGGAAGCGCGCATTTACCTGCGCCCCACAACGTATGAGAGCGATGCATGGCCGGGCTATTATTTCGGCAACGAGGACAGCATCGGCGAGCATCTTACGCCATTGGGCGAAGCGGTTACCGATGAAAACGGAGCCGCCGCATTTTCGTATACCTTTGAGCCGCCGCCCGAGGCGACCATGCCGCTAGAGGCGATTGTGGGCGTGCGGGTGTTCGAAGTGGGGGGCCGCGCCGTGTCCGACACGGATTCGGCCAGGGTCTTCCCCCACGATATACTGCTCGGCATTGCCGCAGCGCCTCGTCACGAAGCGGAACAACTTGATGTGCATCTGGCGGCTATAACCAGTGACGACGCGGCCGCGGACCTGGAGGCGGTGCAGCTGACGCTGGAACGGGAAGAATGGAATTACCATGTCCGCGGTTTCCAGCACAGGCGTGAAACCCGCTGGGAGAAAGCGTTCCATCACGTCAAGACCTATGATGTTCTTTTGTCCGACGGCAAGGGGACCCTTGAATTGCCTTACCCCCGGCACGGTAAATATCGGCTGCGTGTACATTCACCCGATACGCCCATGTACAGTATGTTGCTGTTCGATCGGTGGTGGGGCCGGCTTGACATCACGTCCAGCGACCGCCCGGAACTTATCCGCCTCAGTGTGGACAAGGAATTGTATCAGGCAGGGGACGCCATGCACCTGCGCATTGAATCGCCTTACGACGGAAAGGCCTTTGTGGTGGTGCAGGGCGAGGAGATACTGGAGCAGCTGGTCGTGCCTGTGGAGGGCGGTGAAGGCCGGGCGTCCTTTATCGTGCCGCGCGCGTGGTTTCCCAATGCGTGGATACAGGCGACGGTGGTGCGCGACACATCGCAGCAGGAGGCGTCGCAATACCCTTACAGCAGTTTCTCGATGGTGAATGTGCCCTTGGACATGCCCGAACGCCGTATCGAGGTATCGCTTCTGGAGGCGCCCGAGGAAATACGTCCGGACGAACCGTTTACAGTTCGACTGGAAACCCGTGATATTGAAGGAGCGCCGGTGCGCGCAGAAGTAACCCTGGCGGCGGTGGACGAAGGCATTCATGGCATCCTCGGTTACGATAATCCCGATCCGTATAACTGGTTCCAGCGTTCGCGTAAGTTTGATGTGCGGCGCGCCCATTACTATGAAAACGTGTTGTTTGACAGTGAACCCCCGCCCATCGGCGGCGATATGATGCGCCGACTTGGTATTGCCTCGCAGGTGGGCGAAAACTGGATACGTCCGGTGGCATTGTGGAGCGGCGTGGTGCAGACAGACGCGTCGGGACAAGCCGCGATTACCTTGGATGTCCCGGAATTCATCGGGCGGCTGCGCCTTGTCGCCGTGGCGGTTACCGAGCGCGCTACGGGCGCGACGGCTGAAGGCGTGTATGTGCGCCGCCCCTATATCCTGCGTACCGGTATGCCCCGCTTCGCGTTGCCTGGCGACCGTTTCCAGTGCGCCGCTGTGATCACGAATATGACCGACGCGCCGGTGACGGCGCGGTTGCGCTGGAACGCTTCAGGGACGTTGTCCGGCGGCGGTGAAAAGAAGATGGAACTGGCGGCCAACGGCGAGACATCCTGGCGCATACCTGTAACCGCAGGCAGCGCGCCGGGCCAGGGCGCCATTACCTGGGAGGCCATTATCACAGACGCCGACGGTGTAACGCTCGAGACATTGCGAGAGGAAGCGCCCATCCCCGTGGGACCGCCCGCCGCCTACCAGACCGAGACAGAACTGATGGTGTTGAATCCAGGCGAAACGCGGCTTATAGAGAACACCCATTTCATGGACGAACCATCGCTGCATACCGCTATTCAGGTATCAGGGATGCCGGTGTGGCGTTTGTATCCCGGGTTGCGCTATCTGCTTCGATTCCCGTATGGCTGTGTGGAACAGGTAACGTCGCAGGCGTTGCCGCTTTATTTGCTTCGTAATTACACGCAGCTGTATCAGGACCTGTTGCCGTCAGAGGAGACTGTTGACGCGGCTGTAGTGGATACCTATCTCCAGCACGCCATAGAACAATTGTTATTGATGCAGACCCGGGACGGCGGGTTGGCTACATGGCCCGGCGGTGTCGCATCCTATCCTTACGGGTCCGTTTACGCCCTGCATTTTCTGACATTGGCGCGGCGCGACTATGCCTACGAAGTTTATGACGCCGCATTCGAAGCGTTGCAGGAGTACGCGCTGGAAGTGATGCGCAATGAACGGCGCTATTCAAATTCGCCGTCGGATTATTATCTGCGCGCTTATGCTTGCTATGTGCTTGCGCTGGACGGCAACCTTGAGGCCATCGAGTATGTCTCGCGCTTTGAACACGTGCCCATGCCGCTGTCGGCCAGGTATCTGCTCGCCGCGATCAAGGCGACGCACACCCAGGAAGTCGTGGATATTGACAGGTGGGTTAAAGCCAGGCCCGGCACGGAGATGGACGCACGGGAACTCGCAGGTACGCTGCATTCGCGCTACCGCGCTGACGCAGTTACACTGATGGCCCTGGCGCGGATGAATGCGCAACCGGAAAAAATGCATTCACTGGCGGAAAGGCTTTTCGCATATTTTGACGGCGCTTACGCATTTACAACACAGGAAACAGCCTTTGTCGTGACCGCGCTAGGCATGTATCTCGAACAATTCCATCACGACGATCCTGAACTGATTGCCATGCGCATTGTTGCTCCGGACGACACCCACACGCGCGCCGGGACGGACGTTTTCAGGCAAGTGCTGCGTGGCGAATCGCCACGTTATGAAATAAGCAATACCGGCGCTTTGCCCCTTTACGTCGCCCTGGAAATGAGTGGGCTGCCGTTGCAGCCGCGCATGGCGCCCGTCGAGGAGGAGTTAAGCGTAAAACGCGAATACTTTCATCAAACAGGGGAACCGGTGACAGACAACGCTTTTGTTCATGGTGGACAATATATTGTCGCGTTGACCATTGCGCCGGAACGGAAAGTGGAAAACCTGTTGATTGTGGATATGCTGCCTGCCGGATTCGAGATTGCGAATCCCAGGCTGGAACCCGAGATTCAGCCGGATGTGGAAGAAGCGGAACAGGACGACACCATTGTTACCCCGGCGCATCTGGAAGTGCGCGACGACCGCATCGCGCTGGCGTTGGACAAACTCGAAAACCGTGCTTACACGTTCCGCTATCTGGTACGCGCTGTCACCCCGGGAACGTTCCAGCATCCAGCGCTCCATGCCGAGTGCATGTACCAGCCGGCCATCCGCGCTGCCACTGTGCCCGCGGAAATCACAGTGGAATAGGCGGTACTGGAGAAGCCGCCGGGGTTGACAACGCGCTTTGTCGCCTCATTCCGCTGGCTGGCGCACACCAGACGCGCCAGACAGGCGGTGGGCTGGCAACGCATGCTAAAGTGGCGTAAGATTCGCCGGCGCATCAGAAAGCCAGTGATATGTTCAACGCAGTCTCAAGGTCGAAATATGGCAAACTCTATTTGAATTCAGGTGCTGCCATTTCGGATAATTGCCAACAGAAGTGATTCAGGGGCGGGTTGATTTCTACCGCCAGCATGGAGAGGAAGTGTCCCGCCACCTAAATGGAATGTAAACTGCTTGTGTCGTACTTTGCGCCAGGAAAGGAGGAATGCAACTGACACCGAACGCGCCGCGACACGGGCTGTACTGTTCATAAGTGATG
>SLFT01000293.1 GCA_007124105.1 Candidatus Hydrogenedentota bacterium
CGCAAAATTTCGCATCGGACAAAAGGGGTCCATACGTCCATGCAGAAACGCTACGCGGAACTGATCGACAAATTCGGGGTCAGGTCGAACAGGCACGGTTTTGATAAAGAAGCGGAAGCCCTTAAGCAGAGCGCTGAATCTGGGGTTAACCATGCCGCCGAAGAACGGGACCGGTTGCTCAAGGAACTGGGCATTGAGGACGTTCAAGAACCGGCGGAATAGTATGGTGTGATACACGCTAAGCGCAAGAAAGTATTATTCTCATGCAGATTGCAATGATAGCCATAAGCGCCACAGGCAGTGTAAATCCGGAACGGGCCGGGCCGGGATTTCAGCGGCCCGCTTTCGCGTCGCGCAATCAGGCCATTGACTCGCTGCCCAGCCTCGCGTTGTTGACGCTGGCGGGTATGACGCCAGACGAACACCGTTGCCGGTACATGGAAGTGCGTAGTGACGCTGACTTTGCCGCGCTGCCGCAGGATGTGGACCTGGTTTGCCTGTCCAGCTATTCCGCTCAAATACATCTGGCCTACGCCACGGCGCGCCACTACCAGCAATTAGGCATTCCAACTGTTATTGGCGGGCCCCATGCCAGCTGTCTTCCCGAGGAGGCCGCCGCGCATTGCGATGCCGTTGCCATTGGCGAGGGCGAGAGCTGCTGGCGAAATATCCTCGAGGACGCTGCGGCCGGAAGGCTCAGGAAATACTATGGTTCCTTGGACGCCTCCTTTGATATGCGCAATGCCGTGATGCCCGCGTATGAACTGCTGGACCACAATAATGGCTACGCGCGCATTACCCTGGAGACCAGTCGCGGTTGTCCCCATCGCTGCGAGTTCTGCGCCAGCAGCGTGTTGCTTGCGCAGAAGTACAAACAGAAACCCATAGACAAGGTGTTGGCCGAAGTGGACCGGATCAAGGCGTGTTGGCCCAGGCCGTTCCTCGAATTGGCGGATGACAATACCTTTGTAAACAGAAAATACTGGATGCAGCTGCTGCCCGAGCTGAAGAAACGCAAAGTGCGCTGGTTTGCCGAGGCCGATATCCGACTGGGGAATGATCCGGAGCTGCTGGAGTTGCTCGCCGAAAGTGGATGTAAGGAGGTGTTAATTGGCTTCGAAAGCCCGTCTCCCGGTCACCTTGACGGATTGGAACTTCGCAACGACTGGAAAAGCAAACAAACCCTGGACCCCCGTGATGCCGTTACAGCCATACAGCAACACGGTATTATGGTGGTAGGTTGTTTTGTGTTTGGCCTGGATTCACAGGAACCGGATATTTTTGACGCTGTGTTTGAGTTCGTGCGCGATACGCATATTTACGATGTGCAGCTGACCCTGCTTACGCCGTTCCCCGGTACGCCGTTGTATGAGCGCCTCAAACGGGAAGGGCGTCTGCTCAAGGAGAACGCATGGGAACGCTGCACACTGTTCGATATCAACTTTGTTCCCAAGAATATGAATGTTGAAACCTTGCTTGAAGGCTTTGCGGGGCTTGCCGTGCGCGTATTCGACGATGATTTTACTGTCGCACGGCGTCGCGAATTGCGTCGCCAGGTTGTGACATTTCGCAGGGAAACGCGAGGCGTATCGCCGATGTAACCGGAGGCAGTGCATGGACTCTGAGCGCCTGCTGAAATCAGCAGGAGCCTTGATAAACGGAATTGCCTGAACAAAGGTGTTGTACTGTTATGGCGCAGGTAATCACGCCCAAAGAAGATACGGTTGTACGCGACGCAACGAAGGTAAAACGACCTCCGTTGTATAAGGTGTTGCTTCTGAACGACGATTATACAACCATGGAATTTGTGGTGATGGTGTTGGAGCGCATTTTTGGCAAGAACCATGCAGACGCTACGCGAATCATGATGAGCGTACATCGTCAGGGAATTGGCGTGGCGGGTGTTTATGTTAAAGATATAGCGGAGATGAAATGCGATGCTGTGCATCAACTGGCCCAGGCGCATGAATTCCCACTGCGTTGTGATATTGAGCCGGAGTAGCCGCTTTTTTTTGAATATTAGTATGGAGTGTTTCCAACGATGATGAGCAAAGAACTTGAAATCGCCGTTGGCAGCGCGTTGTCGGAAGCGCGAACGCGCCGTCACGAATATCTATGCGTGGAGCATATCTTGTTTGCGCTTACCCGGGATGGGTTGGGCGCTGATATCATTACGGCCTGCGGCGGCAACCTGGCCTTGTTGCGCGCCGATCTGGAAGCGTTTTTTGAACAGGACATGGAACGTGTCCCCCAAGAGGAGCAGTTGCAGATTCAGCAGACCCGTGGCCTCGAGCGGATGATGCAGCGTGCATTTATGCATGTGCGTTATTCCGGGGGCGAAGAAGTGAATTCAGGCGATATCCTGGCCGCCATACTTGAGGACGAGGGTTCACATGCCGCATATTTTTTGACGCGTCAAGGCATTACGCGGTTGGATGTGCTGAATTATATTTCTCATGGTCTGGAAAAAGGTGCGGAAGATGCCGGCCCTGAAGACGACGATCCCTTTGGCGACGAATATGACGCTATCGAAGAAGAAGAGGGGCAGGAAAGCGGTCGCGGAAAAAAACGGGCAAGCGCGCTGGAAACATTCGCCGTATCACTGACGCAACGCGCGGCGGAAGGTAAACTCGATCCGCTTATTGGACGGGAACAAGAATTGCGTCGCGCTATACGCGTTCTTTGCCGACGCAAGAAAAATAATCCGGTGTTTGTGGGCGAACCCGGTACGGGCAAGACAGCGCTGGCTGAGGGGCTGGCGTTATTGTTATACAATGCGCGTGAAGGCAAGGCGAAGCAGCGTGTGCCCGAACACCTGCAACAGGCGGAAATATTGGCCCTGGATATTCCCGGCATGTTGGCTGGCGCACGCTTCAGAGGCGATTTTGAACAGCGTATCAAAGGGGTTATCAAGGAAGCGCAACGCAGAAACAATGTGATCCTGTTTATTGACGAAATTCATAACATTGTGGGCGCGGGCGCTACGAACGATTCGAGTCTGGACGCCTCCACCATCCTGAAACCGGCCCTGGCTTCCGGCGAGTTGCGCTGCATCGGCTCGACGACCTACGCTGATTACAAGAACCACTTCGAGCGTGACCATGGACTGTCGCGCCGATTTCAGAAAATAGATTTGAGCGAACCGTCTGTTGCGGAAACCTTTGCTATCCTCAAAGGGCTCCGCGGTCATTATGAGACCCATCACAAAATACGGTTTACGGAAACAGCATTGCGCGCGGCGTCCGAGCTCTCGGCGCGGCACATTAACGACCGATTCCTGCCGGACAAGGCCATTGACCTGATAGACGAGGCGGCAGCCAGTGTGCGTATCGAAGCCGACGCCGCCAGGAAGACGGTACGGCCCGTGGATATCGAGCAGGTGGTCGCTGAAATTGCCGGGATTCCCGCCCGTAGCGTCACCAGCTCCGATACGGAGCGGCTTGCCGCGCTCGACTCGGATTTACAGAAGAATGTGTTCGGTCAAGATGAAGCCATCATGCAGGTAACGCGCGCCATAAAGCGTTCCCGCGCCGGCCTGATTCAGCCCAATAGGCCCATTGGCTGCTTCTTGTTCACAGGGCCCACCGGTGTGGGCAAGACAGAGGTGGCGCGTCAGCTTGCCAATACATTGGGCAATCATTTTTCACGATACGACATGAGCGAATACATGGAAAAACACGCTGTGTCGCGTCTTATCGGCGCACCGCCAGGATACGTGGGATTTGACCAGGGCGGTTTGCTGGTGGACGATATCCGGCGGCATCCGTACACGGTGCTGTTGCTCGACGAAATCGAGAAGGCTCATCCCGACCTGTTCAATATCTTGTTACAGGTAATGGACAATGCCACGCTCACGGACAACACAGGGCGTAAAGCGGATTTTCGCAATGTTATTCTCGTGATGACATCAAACGCCGGCGCTCGTGAGCTGGCCGCGTCTAGCATTGGTTTCCACAATCAGCCCGACGACGGCAAGCATAAGAGTTTGAAAGCAATCGAAAAGGCGTTGACGCCGGAATTTCGTAATCGTCTGGACGCGATTGTCACCTTTAACGCGCTGCCGCCGGCTGTGGTGCTCCTGGTGGTTGATAAGTTCGTGCGTCAGCTGAACAGGCAACTGGCGGAACGGGATATTACCCTGGCATTGACCGAGGCAGCCCGTTCGCGTCTTGCTGACAGAGGGTACGACCCTAAATTTGGAGCGCGGCCGTTGGCGCGTGTACTGGCGCGAGACGTTGAAACGCCCCTGGCCGACGAGATTCTGTTCGGGCGACTGAACAAAGGCGGACACGTGATTGTTGATGTTCATCGTGATGACGATACGTTTATTTTTGAGTACCAATAGGGAGCGCCCCTCATAATGTCCCAAAAAATCGTCTATAAAACGGCTGGCGGCGTCGTTATCAATGAGCGCAATGAGATATTGGCGTTGGAGCGAATTGTAACGCGCGGCGGTCAGGATGTCCATGAAGTACGTCTTCCAAAAGGGCATATTGACCCTGGTGAAACGGATGAAGAAGCGGCCATTCGTGAAGTTGGCGAAGAATCTGGATACTGGCATGTGGACATCATCGCCGACTTGGGCGAAGGACACAGCAGCTTCGAACTTGACGGTTTGCGTTATGAACGAGACGAGCGCTATTTTTTGATGCGTCTGTCGGACACGCGTCCGGCGGCGCCGCAGCCTGTCAGCGCCGAGGAAGCATTATTTTCGCCCCTATGGTTTTTGCCTGAAGAAGCGCCCAGGCGCATGACGTATACAACGGAGCGCATCATGGTCGCGCGCGCCCGCGATATTATTCAAAATCAGAAACAGGAAAATTGAACTTTTGTGCAATCTTTTGCTATACTGCACACATATTGCACACATCTTGAGAGAGGTGGAGCCGTGAATGCCCTCAGAATCCCCATAACCCTGATTGGTGAAGAGGGGTGTGTATTCGAAGAGTGTGTGTCTGTAGCCTCCATTCAACCGCCCGACACCAGGGCTTTACCCGTAGAAACGGCAACCGTTTCCGGCCGTTTCGAGTCTATGGGCGGTGAATATCTGTTTCGAGGCCATGTACAAGGCGAATATGAAGGCGCCTGCGTACGCTGTCTCGAACTAGCCCGAATACCCTTTGACGTGGAAGTCGCCTGGGTGTTTGCGGAAGGTCCCGAGGCGGTATTCGAAGAGATTGGGCACGCCGTTGAACTGGATAGTGGCAGCGCCCCTGATATTGAAAAAGAGTTGGAAGCGCCGCGCGCTTTCCAGGGACACGACATCAATCTTGACCCCTATGTGTGGGAAGAAGTGGTATTTGCGCAGCCGTCCCGTTTTGTGTGTCACGACGACTGCGCGGGGTTGTGTCCCCATTGTGGCGTGAACCGTAACCATCACGCTTGTCATTGCGCGGACAACGATACACAAGAGCCTATAGGCAATCGCGGGCTGGCCGTTCTCGCGGACTTGTTTCCGGAATTGGCGCCCAAACAGACGAAGGAATAAACTATCATGGCAGTACCCCAAAGACGAACTGGAAAAACTAAAAAGCGCATGCGTCGTTCCCATCACGCACTTACGCCTGTGAATGTGACCGAATGTCCTGATTCGGGCGAACCGAAGCTGCCCCATCGCGTCTGTCTGAAGACCGGCTTCTATAAAGGGCGGGTCGTTGTTAAGCCCGAAACGGATTGATGCCTGAAAAGGAAGAAAAGAGCGTCGTGCGAATCGCGCTGGACGCCATGGGATCGGATAATGCGCCTGATGTGGATGTGGAAGGCGCGGTGCAAGCCAGTTTGAAATCCGATGTCGCGATTATCCTGGTGGGCGATGAAGCGCTTCTCCAGGAAAAGTTGGACGCCTATCCCAAGAAGGGCAACATCACCATTCGTCATGCGCCCGAGGTCATAGGCATGCATGAACAACCCGTGATGGCGGTACGCCAAAAGCGACAATCGTCATTGCACGTGGCCATGCGACTACTGAAGGAGGGCGAGGCGCAGGGCGTCGTCAGCGCTGGAAATACCGGTGCGGTGATGGTGGCGGGGCGCACCATCCTGGGTTCTGTTCATGGCGTGGCCAGGGCCGCGCTCAGCCAGACATTTCCCACCATGCAGGGCGAAGTGGTGCTGCTTGACATGGGCGCGAATGTGGACTGTACCGTGCGCCAGCTGTGCGAGTTCGCTGAGATGGGCGTGGCCTATTCGCACTATGCGCTTGGCGTTGAGACGCCGCGCGTTGGTATGCTGAATATTGGCGAGGAAGGCGGCAAGGGCGGCGCCGTGATGCGCGAGGTATATCATATCCTCTCAGAAGCGAATCATATCAATTTTGTGGGCAATGTAGAGCCGCGCGCCCTCTTCGAGGGCAAGGCCGATGTAATGGTCTGTGATGGCTTCATCGGCAATCTCTTTTTAAAAACAAGTGAAGCGGTGGCCTTGTTCATGGGCAGGATGCTGCGCGAGCATTTCGAGAGCTCGTCCATGAGCAAGATAGGCGCTGTTCTGGCGCGTAAGGCCTTGGGGCAGATGCGCCATCGCGTGGACCCCAATGAAAAGCCGGGCGCCCCGTTGCTGGGCCTGAATGGGACGGTCATCTGCCAGCATGGCTCCTGTTCGCCGCGCGGCATCGAAAATGCCATTTACGGCGCCCGCGTCGCTATTCACAATAATCTGGATGAACACATATACAACAACATCGTAAAATTGCGGCAAGCAGGCCTGGGCGATGACACTGGCAGCAAAGACGCAGCCGCACCGCCCGATGTAGTGAGAGAGGTTGCCCAGTAATAACGGGCAAGAATAGAGCCCATGCCAATATTTCTCTTTCCTGGACAAGGCAGCCAGAAAGCCGGGATACTCAAGCAATTCGCTGAGGCAAGTACCGCGGCGCGCGCCATGTCGGAACGGGTACTGAACCTGATGCCCGCATCTGTCGCCCGGGTGTTGGAAGAAGGCGCTCAGGAAGAACTAAACGATACGCGTTATGCGCAGCCGTCTCTGTTGTGCGCGGCTCTTGTCGTCACGGCGCATCTTGATGCGTTGGGCATTCGTCCTGACGCGTGCGCCGGACACAGCGTGGGCGAAGTGGCGGCGTTCACCGTGGCAGGAGCGCTTTCAGTTGAGCAATCAATCCCGTTTATTCTGGAACGGGCGCGTCTGATGTCGGAAAATGTGCCCGAGGGCGGCATGGCCGCTGTCATCGGCATGCCGGTCGAAACAATCGAGACGCTTTTATGCGATGGCGCGCAGATCGCCAACTATAATGGACCTTCCCAGACTATCATATCCGGCGCATCCGCGCCTCTGGAAGCCAGCGTGAACGCCATTAAAGCGCACGGGGCGCGTCGTGTAATGGCGCTGCAAGTGTCCGGCCCGTTTCATTCTCAATGCATGACGTCCGCATCTGAGAAACTGACGAAGTATCTTGACGCTATGACAATTATGGCGCCGAAAATATCTGTATTTTCATCGGTAACCGGCGCTTACGAAACAGACCCCGCGCAAATCCGCGCGCTGTTGGCCGGACAATTGCGCAGCCCTGTGCGGTGGACCACCGTAATGGAAGCGTTCAGTGAGCGGGACGCTATCGAGGTAGGTCCGGGCAATGCGCTTGCGGGGCTTGCCAGACGCGCCGACCGCGCGCCGGCTGTGCGTCCGGCAAACACGCCTGATGCCTGTCAGGCGCTGCTGACGTAGGCCTGGCGCCCGTGTTTTCCGGTACTATGGTATCGAGCGTCGTTTACAGCTTTTGAAAGTAACAATAGCAGCATGGTATGCTTTTGCATCAAACAAGTAACAATGTGACTGGAGGCAATGTCTATGAAAGTTACGATCAGCGGTCGCCACATGGAAATGACCGA
>SLFT01000498.1 GCA_007124105.1 Candidatus Hydrogenedentota bacterium
CGCCGAAACGCCGCAGCGGCTCGCTGAACTGCTGCCAACGCTGGCGAGCGACCGAAAAGCGCTGGTAATCGAAGCGCTGGCCGAACGGGATGATCCCGCCGCGCTGCCGCTGCTTCACGAAGTCCTGAACGATGATAACGAGGAAGTGCGACTAGCCGCCATGCGCGCCATTGCCGCGCATGGCGACAGTTCCTCGATAGCGCCCGTCTACCAGATCATCGCCCAGAGTGAACGCAGGCAAGAACGTATGGCTGCCGTTGAAACGCTGCGCCGGTTACAGGGAGACGATGTTGACGCGGCGCTGATTGAACGCATGACAAACGCGCCGGAAGAGATGCGCGCGCCGTTAATGGAAGCGCTGGCGGGGCGCAACGCTGTGACTGCGGTGGACGCCATTATCGAGCAAACAAAACATGAATCGCTTCGTCCCGCGGCGTTTCGCGCTCTCGGACATCTTGCGCCGTCGGAACGACTGCCCGATTTGATCGCGCTGCTCAGCGATTTGAAAGGCGATCGGGGCCGTTCAGACGCGGAAAGCGCTGTGGTTGCCCTCTGTCAAAATATGGCGCGCGCCAGCGACCATATAGAATCTACGCCGCCAGTTGTCAACGCGCTGGGCGAAGCCCTGGAAAATGCCGCCGCGCCAGAAGAGGCCGCGTCCCTGATGCGTGTGTTAAGCCGGCTTGGCGGCGATGCCGCGTACCAACTGGTGATTGCGCGACTGGACGCCCCGAGCCCCGAAGTACGCGACAGCGCCGCCCGGGCGCTCGCGAACTGGCCGGACGCCCAGGCGGCGCCTGCGCTCATTGACATATTCGCGCAAGCGTCCGACACAGGAATTCGCATGGCCACGTTGCGCGGCTGTGTACGCCTGTTGCGCCTGGGAGAATTGCCCGTAAACGATACGCTGCAACATTACGAACAGCTCGTGGAAACAACGCGCACGGATGATGAGCGCCGCCTTATCCTGGCCGGACTTGCCGACGTAAGCGCCCCCGAAGCAATCCCGCTGGTGATAGCGCTGCTCGAGGACGCTGACGTGCAAGCGGAAGCGGATATGGCGCTGCAACGCATTGAAGACGCCACGGGCATGACAGCCGAAGAAATGGAAGCGGCAAAAAAAGCGGCCGCGACAACTGCGAGCGCAAGTGATGCTTCCGGGTTTGAAGCTATCTTCAACGGAGAAAGTTTGGATGGGTGGGCAGGTGATCCGGCATTTTGGCGCGTGGAAGATGGGCACATTGTAGGTGAGTCCACCCGGGAAACTCCCGTTGAGGTCAATACCTTCCTTATCTGGGAAGGGGGCGAGCCAGCCGACTTTGAATTAAAGTTCCGCTACAGGCTTGACAGCGAATCAGCCAATACAGGCATTCAGATTCGTTCCGAACGTTTTGAAGACTATCGAGTACGCGGCTATCAGCCCGATATCGCCAGCGATGACTGGATTACGGGAATATGTTACGAAGAAGGCGGGCGCGGCATCCTGGCGCGTCGCGGCCAGAAGGTTGAACTCGCCCCGGACGGTGAAAAAGAAGTAATCCAGTTTGCGGACGAAGACGAACTGGGCGCCCATATCAACGTTAATGACTGGAACGACTACCATGTTATTGCCCGAGGCGACCGGTTCATGACGCGCATTAACGGCCATAAGATGCATGAGGTCATAGACAATTCACCCGAGGCGCGTACATCAGGCATTCTTGCGTTTCAGCTGCACACCGGCCCACCCATGAAAATTCGTTTTGCCGACATCATGCTTAAAGAGTTGGCAGCCGAATAACGCGTACCCAATCAAATCATCACAAATACAAGAAACAACTCTCAAGCAGGAGCAAACCATGAGAAAAATTCAACACCTCAGCAGACGTTCATTTTTACAGCAGGCTGCCGCGGCCGTGGGCGGGACTGCCGCAGCGCCTTTGATCATTTCTCGCGCCGCAGCGCGCGCCAACGCGAACGACCGCATCGTGATGGGCGCTGTGGGCCTGGGCGGACGCGGCCGTTATATCCTCAGCACTTTTTTACAGTATCCCGACGTGCAGATGGTCGCGATCTGCGACGCCATGCGCGACCGTCGCAGACAAGCGCAACGCATGGTAAACGAACATTACGGCAACAACGATTGCGAAACTTATATTGACCTGCGCGAAATGCTGGCGCGCCCCGATATTGACGCAGTAATGATTGCTACCGGCGACAATAATCACTCGCTGGCGTCCATCCTGGCCGCGCGCGCGGGCAAAGATATCTTCTGTGAGAAGCCTTTGAGCGTTACCATAGGCGAAAGTCGGGCAGTGGTTGACACTGTAAATCGTTTCTCCCGCATATTCCAATGCGGCACCCAGCGACGCAATATCTCCAACTTTGTCTTTGCCGCCGAACTGGCGCGTTCTGGAATGCTTGGCCCCATCAAGACCATGTACGCCGAAAAAGCGTGGCCGGAATCAGGCGTACATTTCCAGGTGCTTGCGCCGCAACCCGAGCCGGACTATGAACAATTCGCTTGGGACCAGTGGCTTGGCGTGGCAAACTGGCGGCCGTTCAATTCGCAATATACCAGTAGTTTCTGGCGGCGACACGGCGACTTCAGCGGCGGCTCCATCACAGAATGGGGTTCGCATACCGTGGATATATGTCAATGGGCGCTCAATGCGGACGACACAGCGCCCGTTACCTATGAAGTTATAAACGATGTAGGCGATGTCGAGGCGGTATACGCGAACGGAACGAAGCTTGTCATCAAAAAAGGCTTGCGCTTTGGTTCGTGCCCCGTGCGCATTGAAGGCGAAGACGGCTGGGTAGAAACAGGCGACGACGGCGAAATTGAAACATATCCGGCGTCGTTGTTGGCGGACCGCCAGTTTTCCGGCGGATATCCAGCGGATAACCATGTGCGTGAATTTCTCAATTGCGTCAAATCCCGACAACAACCGCGCTCTACCGTCGAGGCTTCTCACTATTCCATGACAGCATGTCATTGCGCCAATATGGCGGTGCGTCTGAAACGCCCCATGCAATGGAACCCACAAAAAGAAGAATTCATCAACGACCATGAAGCCAACCGTTTACGTTCACGGGCGTTTCGCGAACCATGGATGATTTAGGGACATGGTCGCTGCCACGTGTTGTGTTCCTTTGAAATGCCGCCAGGACAAATACCCGTCTCACCAAACCTCTAATACGAAGGAGCCGCATCATGGCCATACCCTCCCTTGACAACAAAAACCTGCGCGACTGTGCGGACTACTGTGTTGACAGCATCCGTAAGATCATTGAACAATTCGGCCCCCGACCACCGGGAAGCAAGGGGGAGCGGCAATGTCAGGAATTTCTGCGCGATGAACTCGCCCATGTCGGGCTGACGCCGACGCTTGATGTGTTTCCCGTCGCGCAGAAGGCGTTCATGGCCATGCCAGTCGTATGTTCGCTGCTGACGCTCTGCGCCTTTCCGCTCTATTGGCTTGCGCCGCGCCTCTCCCCCATTCCCGCGTTATTGGCGCTGATTGTATGTTTGTGCGAATTGCTGTTTTATCGGCATATCCTGACGCCCTTTTTCCCGAAATCTGAAAGCTGCAACCTGTGGGCCGCGCTGCCGCCTTCCGGCGAGAAACAGCGCCGCATCATCCTTGGCGGCCATGCCGACGGCGCGTTCGAGTGGCGTTTCCAGTACTTGTTCCCGCGTATTTTCCCTGTTTTTCCCGCGCTGATATTTTTGTCTCTCGGCTATATACTGCTGTCCTCGCTGGCCATTGCCCTGTTCGGCGGCGACGCGATGACCGGCATGGGCGTGTGGTTTTACCTGGGTTTGGCCCAGCTCGCGGCGCTGCCCGGACTGGTATGCGGCGTATTCTTCACCAACTTTGCGGTTACCGCGCCCGGCGCGGGCGACAACCTTTCCGGCGCCTTGACTGTCGTGGGACTTGCGAAACTGCTCAAAGACGAGGGCATCACGCTTGAAAACACGGAGGTTGTCTTTCTGGTGACCGGCTCTGAAGAGGCCGGACTCGAGGGTGCGCGCGCGTTTCTGAAAGCGCATCAACATGAATGGACGGATGTAGAAACCATCTGCGTTGCTTACGACACGTTATGTGAACTGGACCATTTTGCCGTGCATGTGCGCGATCTGAATGGACGCGTCCCACATGACCCGCGTGTATCCGCGCTGGTTAAAGAAGCGGGACAGGACTGCGGCCTCGACTTGCCCGAGGCCATCATACCCCTGGGCGCGTCTGACGGCGCGGCCTTTTCCCAGGCGGGCGTACCAACAACCGCCGTTTGCGCCATGGACCACGCCCCCGCCCACTACTACCATAACCGGCGCGATTCCATGGACATTTTGAGCGTCCCGTGTTTGCAGGAGGCGTTGCGCCTGTCTGTTGCCATTGTTGAGCGATACGATAAGAACGGGTTGCCCGAATAATAGTAGTCTTAACACATCCTTCACGACAAGGCGTCGCTTCTGGTTTTGTAATAAAACAGAAACGTAACTGTCTACAAATAGACCTCAAAAGTGAACTGTAGGGTGGGTGAAGCGAAGCGAAACCCACCCTACGGAATCCACAATGTTAATTTAAGAAGGCATCATGCCAGGCAGTTACACAGAAACAGCCTGAAGCGTGATGTGGTATACTTCGTGTAAACATTGGGTAATAATAGCGCGCCTGATATGGCGCATTCGATACCCTTCAAGCAGAACAGGGAGACATGATACATGCATCAATTGACAATCTCCTATCCAGACGACCTGTTGCTTGCTTGCGGGAAATCACCAGATGCTTTTGAGGCCGAACTACGTTTCCTGCTGGCAGTGAAACTCTTTGAATTGCGCCGCCTCTCTGTTGGCAAGGCTGCGGCGTTTTGCGACATGGACAAGGCGCACTTCATTTATGAACTGGGGCGCATGCAGATTCCTGTGATCAATCTGGACAATGACCAGATCACGGATGAATTGCGTAATGATTAGCGAAACGGTCATTGTGGACAGTGGCCCGTTAATCGCCCTGCCGTTATTGAGCAACTTGGTCAAATCTATTGAATGCAGTTCTGCATGACGCCGGCGAAGGCGAGTAAACGCCCCTTTTTGCATCTATTGGTCTTCTCTGCACCGGCTGCGATACAGGCTGCGGCGACATTAACCCGGATATTTCACCAGATTTCTGTTGCGCCTGCGAATCTTACGCCATCTCAGCCACCTTGCTTGCCCGCCGACTTCGACGTGTCCCGACACGCTGTCAGCCGGCGGCCTGCGCAAAGCGCCTGACCTGACGCAATCTTCGCAGGCTCACGACGAAACCTGGTGAAATATCCGGGTTAAAATCGGAATAACAAGACCGCCCGTCATTTTTTCAGAATAACGTCCATAAACGCATACGCCGCATGGCGCGTTTCAGTGGGGAAATCATGCTCGGCGTCAGGGTATGCCGCGCGTAGATTTTCTTGGGCCCCGAACAATTCAAACACGGGCCGGGCCGCATTGACAGCGTCTTTTACGCCGGAAACCTCAAAATTATGGTCGTTTACGGGAGCGCAGATAAACAGCGCGCGCGGCGCAATGGCGGCGACCACCTCCGTGAAGTCGAAAGGCATGCGGGCGGGGTCTTTATCATACACGGAATCAATACGGGGCATGTACCCGTCATGGGTCCAACCGGTGAGATCGCCGTCCATGTATTTGGCGAATGTGGTGAACCCGCAGCTGGTGACGGCCACTTTGACGCGACTGTCGAACACACTCACAAACAGCGTGTTATGGCCCCCGAGCGAATGACCGATGCAGCCGACGCGTTCCGGGTCCACCTGTGGCAGGCTTTGCAGCAAATCAATCGCGCGAATATGGTTCACAATGCCTTTCATGGTGCAGCTGACATAACCCTCGTTATACAATCGTTTGCGCGCGTCTACATAATCGCCGAAACCGGGATAATCAGGCGCCAGCGTTACATACCCCCGTTCCGCCAGTTCCACCGCGTAATTGCGGTTGGCGCGCTCCCCTTCCCCGGCGACAACCCGTTTGCCAATAGGCGATGTGGGGTGTAGACAGAGCGCCGCCGGCAGGAGCCTTTCTTCATCTCCGTCGCGCGTCGGCAGAAACAGAAAGGCGGGGACCTTGTCCCAGCCGTCCACAGTGTAATGAATGGTCTGGCGGCGATACTGTGGAAACACCTCTTCCTCGATAACGTCATACGCCGGAGGCATACTACGGTCCATCTCCGGCAACGGGCCCATCACCATCTGCATGTTGTCCAGTATATGGTTTCGACGATGCGTCCACGCTTCCGGGGTTTCCACAACAACGCGGCTGTTGGATTCGTCAAGATAGTACAAGAGGTCCGCTTTGTCTGCATAGAAAGGCGTGTGGTCCGCTCCCTGTCCCAGCGTCGCCAGGAAAACGAATAAGGCAATCATCGTTTCTCTCCTTTACCCCCGCTTAATGGTTTTATCGGCCATTTTGAAAGCCTGCCGATACATATCCGCGTCGCCTTTCACTGCCACAAAGTCAATACGCGCGGCATTCTTTCGTGGCGGTCGCCAGGTGGCGGCGTCGCGCATGGCAAGCACGGAGAATCCCGCCTGTTGCACGGCGTCCTGAATGAACGAGAGGGGATACACCCGTTCGTACGTGATGGATTCATCGCCTGAATTGATGCGTACACGCGTTTCACATGTTTGGATTTGACGGGCGTAGGTGCTTACCCATGCGCTTCGGAAACGCCCGTGATTCTCCGTCCAGGACGTATTCTCGAAATGGCTGGCAATCATGCGCTCGGTGACAATATCGAAATAGAACAGGCCGCCGGGCTGTAACGCGTCGTAAAAAGACTGCATTGCCTGCGCGAAATGGGCCTCTTCCAACAGGAAATTCAGCGAGTCAAACAAACAGGTGATCATCAGGAACCGTTCGTTAAAGGGCAGTGCGCGGAAATCGCCGCGCACCAGTCGCGGCAACGTGTAGCGATTTCGCGCCACGCGCAACATAGCCTCAGAAAAATCCAGGCCGACAGAATGCCAGCCATATATGGCCAACCTTTTTACAAGTACGCCCGTACCACAGCCGGCGTCCAGATGCCGAAAACCGGGCGGAAGCATTTCACCGAGCGTGGTGGTTATATGAAGCCAGCGGGCATAGTCCACATGCGCCATGATTGCGTCGTAATGATTGGCAATGGGCGCAAAGGCGTCCTGGGCCATCATGCTTTTTCTCGGGTCTTCAACCATAATAGAAACGCCTGCGTATTCGGGTCCACCACCGTTTTCCTGCGACTGAAAACCGCTTTCATCTCCGCCACATACAGCACCGCGTCCTCGAAGCCGTTTTTGCGCAACCGCGCGCGCGCCTCGACCGCTTCCGGAAATTTACGCGTTGGTTCGGCGAAGTCCGCCACAAATAGCGCCTGCCCCAGCGGTTCCAGCGCCGGGCGGCCCGTGGTATGCCAGTAGATGGCCTGGTATACCTCCTCGTTAATGTCAAATTCGCGGCGACAGGTTTCTGCCGCCACCGGTCCGTGCAATAGTGTTGGCGCCGCCATCTGCGCTTCGCTCAGGGGCAGTCGAAACTGTCGCGCTTGATCCAGCATTTCACTGTCGTCGAGACACCGGCAAAAATCGTGAAGCAGACCGGCGGCAACGGCATCATCGTGATCAATACCGAGCGACACGGCAAACGAAGCGAGATATTCCGCCGTGAAAATACAATGGCTAACCTTGTCCTCGTTCAGCACTTCCCGGAGCCGACGCAAATAGGTCTTCGCCTCCGGCATGTCAGCTATCGGCACGGTACAATCCTTTCGCGTCAAGTATCGCTTGTGTCGGCGGCGGCAACA
>SLFT01000345.1 GCA_007124105.1 Candidatus Hydrogenedentota bacterium
CGGCGACGGAACCGGCACCTTCAACATCTCGACGACCACCGCCTTCGTCGTGGCGGGCGCGGGCGCGGCCGTGGCCAAGCACGGCTACCGCGCGGCGTCAAGCAAATGCGGCAGCGCGGACGTACTCGAGGCGCTGGGCGTTAACATCAATCTTGACCCTGAACAAACCGGCAGATGCGTGGACGAAACAGGCGTCGGTTTTTTGTTTGCCCGAAATCTTCACAGCGCCATGAAACATGTCGGGCCGGTGCGCATGGAATTGCGCGTACGCACGGTATTTAACATTCTCGGCCCGCTGACCAATCCCGCCGGCGCCGACCGGCAGGTGGTTGGCGTGTTCAACCGGCAACTTGCGCCGACCATGGCCGAAGCGCTGCTGGAGCTCGGCTCAAAACATGCCTTTGTGGTGGCGGGTATGGACGGACTGGACGAGCTAACCCTGGCCGGGCCTTCGCTGGTGTGTGAAGCGCGCGACGGCGCGGTGCATGAGTATGAAATAACGCCCGAATCAGTTGGCCTTGCGCTTGCCGCAACGGGCGCATTGCTGGGCGGCGACGCCGACAGGAATGCGGCCATGCTGCGCGCCGTGCTCGAGGGCGAGTTGGGGCCTTGTCGCGACGTGGTATTGCTGAATGCGTCGCCCGCCCTGGTCGCGTGCGGCATTGCCGCCGACCTGAAAGAAGGCGTGGCGCGCGCCGCCGAGGCGGTTGATTCAGGCGCCGCATTGAGCAAACTTGAGGCGCTGGTCGCTTTTACCAGGAATATGGCGCAAACATGACGACATTACATCATTTTATGTCGTTCATGCTATGGTATTAACACGCGGTCAGGATGCATAAGGATGGGCCGGAAGCAGCACACGTGACGCTATACCGTTGCCTTATGTGAACGTCCGTGATTTCCGGAAATAAAGAATGAGATACGAAACATGATTCTTGACGAAATAGTACACCATAAACGGGAAGAAGTGGCCGAGCGTAAACAGCGTGTGCCGTTGCGTGTGGTTGAAGAGCGCTTGCAGTACGCCATCCCCGTTAACGATTTCCGCGCGGCATTGCGACGGGACGGCATCAGCATTATTGCCGAGATCAAGCGGCGCTCGCCGTCGCGAGGCGACATTCTGCCCGATGTGGATGCGGTCAAACTGGCCGCGCTGTATGAGCAGGCCGGCGCGCGGGCGCTGTCCATACTCGCGGACAAGAAGTATTTCGGCGGCGCGCTGGAGGACATCACCAAGGTTGCCAATCACACAAAATTGCCGTGCTTGTGCAAGGAATTTGTTATTGATCCGTACCAGATTTATGAAGCGCGTGTGGCCGGCGCTGACGCCGTATTGTTGATTGTGCGTATTCTTTCCGATGCTGATCTTGCGTTGTTTTTGCGCGAGATAGCGGCGTTGGGAATGACTGCGTTGGTGGAGACCCATAACGAGGACGAGATCAAGCGGGCGTTGGCGGTGGGCGCTTCCGTCATTGGCATTAATAACCGTGACCTGGACACGCTCGAGGTGGATGTAAACACCACGCTTCGTTTGAAGAAACTGGTGCCCGGCGGCAACACGCTGGTCAGCGAAAGCGGGATCAAAACCCGTCGCGAGGTGAAAATGCTCGAGGACGGCGGCGTTGACGCGCTGCTCGTGGGCGAATCGCTGCTGACCAGCGACAATATCCGGGCGCAACTGGAATCCCTGCTCCATGATGACGAAAATTAAAATATGCGGCATTACCTGTCTGGAGGACGCGGTGGCCGCGTGCGACGCCGGCGCGGATGCGCTGGGGTTCGTGCTTGCGCCCGAGGCGAAAAGACGCAACCGCTATATTTCGCCGGAAGCGGCGCTGAAAATTATCGGGCAGTTGCCCGCTTTCGTGTTTTCCGTGGCGGTGGTCGTGAACGAACCGCTGGAAACACTGCGCGAATACCTGCATATCTTTGACCGCCTTCAATTGCATGGCGACGAGCCGCCAGAGACATGTCGTATCCTGGGGCCGCGCGCCTACAAAGCGTTTCAAGTTAAAGACGGATTGACCCTTGACGATATTGAAGCGTATCCCGGCGACCGCTGCCTGCTGGACGCCTGGACGCCTGACAGTCGCGGCGGTTCCGGACTGACATGCGACTGGGACTTTGCCGCGACCGTTGCGGCGCAACAAAAAATTATTCTCGCCGGGGGACTGACACCGGAGAATGTTGCCGAGGCAGTGCGCAAGGTTTATCCTTATGGCGTGGATGCTTCGAGCAGCCTCGAATCCGAACCGGGAAAAAAAGACCATGAACAACTCCGATATTTCATCAACAACGCGCGAAAAGCATCGCTGGCCTGACGCGCAGGGGCGCTATGGCCGTTACGGCGGCAAGTATGTGCCCGAAACGCTCATGTACGCCCTGGACGAGCTTGAGGCAGCCTATCGCGAGACCGCAGAAGATGATGCGTTCCAGACGCAACTGGCGGATTACCAGCGCCACTATGTGGGACGACCGACGCCGCTCTATTCAGCAAAACGGCTCACGGAATATCTGGGCGGCGCCAACGTGTATTTCAAGCGCGAGGACCTGGCCCACACCGGCGCTCACAAGATTAACAACGCCCTTGGCCAGTGTCTGCTCGCGAAACGCATGGGAAAGCCACGGGTTATTGCGGAGACCGGCGCGGGACAACACGGCGTCGCCACGGCAACCGCTGCGGCGTTGCTCGGGCTCGACTGTGAAATATACATGGGCTCGGAAGACATGGAACGGCAGCGACTTAATGTGTTCCGCATGCGGCTGATGGGCGCAAAGGTTGTCGCGGTGGACTCGGGCTCGCGCACGCTCAAGGACGCCATCAACGAGGCCTTGCGCGACTGGGCCGCCAATGTGGAGCGTACTCACTACGTGCTGGGCACAGTGCATGGCCCGCATCCCTTTCCCATGATTTGCCGCGATTTTCAGGCGATCATCGGGCGTGAGACGCGCGCGCAGTTGTTCGAGGCGGAAGGACGTCTTCCGGACATGATGATTGCGTGTGTGGGCGGCGGCTCCAACGCTATCGGCTTGTTTTTTGATTTCCTGGGCGACGAATCGGTACGCATGATTGGCGTGGAAGCGGGCGGCACAAAGATCGCTCCAGGTATGCATGCGGCGCGGTTCTCGGGCGGTTCCCTTGGCATGCTCCAGGGCGCGGTAAGCTATGTGCTGCAGGACGAGAGCGGACTGATCGGCGACACGCACAGCGTTTCCGCCGGACTTGACTATGCCAGCGTCGGCCCTGAACACGCCTATTGCTTTGAGCACAAACGGATAGAATACACCAGCGCGTCCGACCAGGAGGCCCTCGACGCGTTTCAATTATGCGGGCGCCTCGAGGGGATCATCCCCGCGCTCGAGAGCGCGCACGCCGTCGCCGAGGTAATCAAGCGCGCGCCTGACATGGCGGCGACCGACATTATCGTGATGAATATGTCCGGGCGCGGCGACAAAGACGTGCAGCACGCGGCGCGATTTATTGCGCCCGGGGAGGACTCCTGACGTGAATCGTATAGCGCAACGGTTTCAGACATTACGGGAAGCGGGACAATCGGCTTTCATACCCTTCATTACCGGCGGCGATCCGAGCCTTGCCGTAAGCGAAGATATTGCTGTCGCACTGGGGGAAAAGGGCGCGGACGTGATTGAGTACGGCGTCCCCTTCTCCGATCCCGTGGGCGATGGGCCGGTCATTCAGGAGGCGTCTCTGCGCGCGCTCAAGCAGGGCGTCACCATGCGCGGCATCCTCGCGTCTGTTGAACGCATCAGGAAACGAAGCCAGACGCCGCTTCTCCTGTTTACCTACTACAACCCGGTGTTCGTTCATGGCGTGGCGGCGTTCGCCCGGGACGTCGCCAATGCCGGCGCGGACGGCGTGCTCTGTGTGGATTTACCGCCCGACGACGCGCGGGAATACCGCGACGCCATGCGCGCCCACGGCGTCAGCACGGTGTTTCTGGCCGCGCCCACCAGCCCGGACAAACGCCTTGCGCTCATCGGCGAGGCCTGCGATACTTTTGTGTACTACATCTCGCGGCTCGGGGTTACAGGCGAGAAAGCCAGCCTGTCCGAGCATCTGCGCGAGGCGGTGGTCCATGTGCGCGAGAAGACCGCTAAACCTGTTGCGGTGGGGTTCGGCATCTCCACGCCGGAACAGGCCCGACAAGTGGCAGAAATCGCCGAAGGCGTTGTGGTCGGTTCCGCCATAGTTCGCGTCATTGCCGAAGCGGGAGGCGCGTCCGACACCACCCAACGCGCCGCGGCATTTGCGGCTAAGCTGGCCGACGCGGTCAAAAAGGCGTGAAACGCCGCCCGTCTGCTCCAGCAGATGTGATTTACCCGTGGGTTGTCAGACATTGTCGGACCCGGTCAGACGGACCGCCGTTGCGCCAGATGACTTTACATTTCCACGGTTTACACTGGAGCGGCAAGGCTCATGCATGAATGAAACGCAGGCGACACATACATGAGTTTTTCCCGAAACGCGTTTGGGAACTTCATTATTGATAGACATGTTGCATACGTTATCCCTGATGGCACTGGATATTACGACGCTGGCGACCATTACACTTTTTGTCGCTGTTGGCGTGTGGTCGTTGTACACGCGCTTTCAACGCCAGGAAGAATGGTCGTTGCGCGTTCAAATTATTGTGCTGATGGCAGTCGGGCTGTTTTACCTTGTTGAAGCGACCATGCTGCGCATCGTGCTGCGTGATAATGTTATCCATTTTATCTTTGCGTTGCTGGGACTGCTTGTTGCCGGCCTGGCGCTCTATGGCCACATCCTGGTATCTGTTGTGTCGCGGCTGCTGGTTGAACTGCTAATCCCCGACAACCCGGCGAACGCCGCCACACCGCGCCTGGGTCCGGCGGAAGCGCTGGAACGGCAGCAGGACTGGGAAGGCGCGCTCAACGAGTATTACGTTCTGGCGCGCATCTACCCGGACAATCCTCTGTTGTATATTCGTGTCGCCAATAATCTCATACGCCTCAACCGCGACGCCGAGGCTGTGGCCTGGTTCGAGCGCGCCATCACATGCATGGATTTACCCGAGAACAATCTTGCCGTTGTTCGCAGGTTGTGCGATACGCTTGAATCGCTGGATCAGCCGGAAAAGGCCCACGAAGCGTTGCGCGCGTTTGCGGAACGTTTCGCCGGGCATGAGGCAGGCAAAGCGATATCCGAAATGTTGAAGGGAGCAGACAACACCCCTGGAAACAACAAACCCGGCGCGGCGGAGTCCGATGAACTCACGGCTTTGAAAGACGCGCCTATTCAGCGCAAGCGAGAGGAATAACGAGAAAGAAAGGACGCCGCTTTACCTTATCGGTGAAGCAGACATCCAGCGGGATATACGAGTCAGGGTTCTGGTGACTCCTCACCGGCCGCATCCATGCCCGACGTATACCATTTGAACATGCGTGGTATCCCCTTGTCTCGTTTCACATCCCTGAAAGTAATGGGCATGGTACGTCGCGCTTCAATATCGGTAACATGAAAATGAAGATGCGGCATCATGCTGTTGCCCACATTGCCCGACGCGGCGATAACCTGACGCTGCTCCACCACGTCCCCCTCGGAAACATAAGCGCCATCTTGCTTAATGTGGGCATAGCAAGCGCGTGTGCCGTCGCCGTGGTCAACAAGTATCACATTATTGGGCCAATTGCGCCCATTGCCGTCATAATGCTGCACCACTTTTGTTACCGTCCCCGCGCGCGCCGCGCTGATGTCCGAACCGACAGACATGTAGAAGTCGTAGCCGAATTCGCTGTCGCCGCGATGGCTGACCACGCCGCGTACGCCCTGCACACAGAAATAGCGTATGCCCTCGGGCCAGGGCAGCAAATAAGGCGATGAGTCGGACGGCGGGAACTGCTCCAGATTGCGGGGACCGGTGAACGCAAAGAATAATAGTGCGCCAAGAAGCGGCAACACCGCCGCGATGCCGGCAATGCTCAACCATAATCGTTGTGCTGTCATGTCGAAAGACTCCATTACATTATGTTGATTCGCGCACAAGTGGCGAAAGGCATAAGCGCTTGTATATTATACCCGGAAGCGGGCTCTCGATTTCGTGTTCCTGCGCGGAGGTGTTTGCCCTGTTGCGCGCCGACGTTGAACAACGCCGATAGGCGGCAACCTATGTATTCGGGATATTTGAAGAAAGGTAGATAAGCGGCAGCTATGCGCCGCGAACCACTGGAAAGCGCGTATGTCAAAGATACATCCTACCGCAATTATTGATCCCAGCGCCGAATTGGCGGATGATGTGGAGGTTATGCCTTATACCATCATCGAGGAACAGGTGCGCATCGGCGCCGGTTCGATCATTGGCCCCCATTGCGTCATTGGAAAGGGTACGGTAATGGGCGCCAACAACCGCACCTACAGCGGCGCGCAAATCGGCGTTGCGCCGCAAGACCTCAAGCACTTGTGCGATGAGGTGGGCACGACGGTGATCGGCGACAACAATATATTTCGCGAATCGGTAACGGTCAGCTCGAGCACTGTTTACAGTCCGGACGACACAAAGAAAGAGACGTGTATCGGCGACAATTGTCTGTTCATGGCGTGTTCGCATGTGGCGCACGATTGTGTTGTTGGCAACCGTGTGATTATGGCAAACAGCGCCGGGCTGGCGGGGCATGTGGAAGTGCAGGGCGGCGCCATCCTCGGCGGTCTTGCCGGCGTACACCAATACTGTCGCATCGGCGCAATGGCCTTCATCGGCGGCATGTCGCGCATCAATATGGACGCCATGCCGTATATGATCATGGAAGGGCATCCAGCGCGCTGTTATGGCCCCAACGTGGTTGGGCTTAACCGTAATGGGTTCAGCAAAGAGGCGGTGTCTCGCATCCGACGTATTTACAAAATTATGTACCGTTCCGGGTTAAACACGGGGCAGGCGTTAAAAGAGATTGAAAAGACCGTGGAAGACTGCGATGAAAAGCAGGTGCTGGTTGATTTTGTGAAAAGTTCCACACGCGGCATCCTCCGATAAGCGCTCGCGCCTTACGCGGGTTTTCGTGCTATACTGAATGGGTCGTGTTCTTTCTGGATAAAGGCCGCGCAACGACGCATTGCAACCTGAAGAAGGAGGAGCGATAATGACAGATAAATGTCTGCTGATCACAGGCGCGGGCGGTTTTCTTGGCCGCTTTATTCTCGACCGCTATCTCGCTGAATACCCGCACACACTGTACCTGCTCGAGCACGGTTCTTTCATCCCGAAATTGCGCGCTTATCTTAACGATGCGCATCCCGAGGCGGAGAAGACCGGGCGGGTACGCATTTTTGAGGGCGACATCACGCAACCCGGCCTGGCGCTGGACGCCGACGCGCGGGCCGATATGATCGAACACGTCACCGGCGCTTATCATCTTGCCGCGTTATATCATCTGGCGGCGCCGCGCGATGTGTTGATGTCCATTAATGTGGACGGGACACGCAACCTGCTTGATTTCTGTGGTGAACTGCGAGGTCTGGAACGGTTCGCGCATATCAGCACGCTGGCGGTGGCCGGAACGTATACCGGAACTTTCGCCGATACTGATTTTGACAAGGGCCAGGGCTTCAAGAATTATTACGAAGAAACCAAGTATCTGGCGGAAAAACTCGTCCGTGAACGGATGGGAGAAATCCCGTCTCTTATTTTCAGACCGCCCGTGGTGGTCGGGCACAGTAAAACCGGCTACATCGAGAAGGTGGACGGCCCCTATTACCTGTTGGTGACCATTGGACGCAACCTGCATTTCATCATGCCCGATTGCGGCCCGGTGAAATGTCATATCGCGCCGGTAGACTTCGTCA
>SLFT01000043.1 GCA_007124105.1 Candidatus Hydrogenedentota bacterium
AATCCTGGTAAGGCATGGGCGCAAATCGAATTGTCGGAACCGGCGGTCGTGAACCGTGTGGTCATTTCGCGCGACCGGCAGGGACAGTTCCGCGACCGGATCGTTGCCGAGGCGGATGTGCTCCTGTCTTTGAACGGGCGCGACTGGCAAGAGGCGGCAACACTGGAACCAATGCCGGACGCGCCATTCCCGCGTCGCCATAACCCGTTAAGTGTATATGATCTGATGCCCTGGCTGCCCGTTGCGCGGCTGCCTGAAGCGAACTGGCATGGGCTGGTGCAGTACGCCTTCTTACGCGAACGCGAGACATGGCGACAGATTCCTGACAACGATTATTTGTCGCCGCTGGTAACCGAGCGCCCCGCTTATCCGGGCGGCAAACCCTATTGGGGACAAATCGCGCGGCTTGACCCGTTGGAACGGATAATGACACTCTTCGCCGGGATGATTGATCGGCTCGATGAACAGGGGCTGGATGTCGGCGAAGAACGCGTTCAGCTGACCGAATTTCAGGCGCGGGCGGCGGCCGCCAACGCCGACGAAAACACCGACCTGTACATGGCCGTCCGCTGGGCGAAACGGCGTCTGTTCTTCCGTGACACCGCGCTTGCGCCGTTGGAACGGGTGTTGTTCGCCAAGCGTCACCCGTTCCTCGAATCGCACAACTACAGCGAACACTTGGATGGTGTTCTCGAACCGGGCGGCGGGCTGTATGCGCTTCATATCCCCCGCAACGAGCGGGGACAGCTGCTTCCCGGCCATGGGTCGGTGGAACAATTATTTGACAGTAGCGCGGGGATTGTCCGCGATCCTACCCTGGACTACGAAGCGCGCGCCGTGTTCTTCGCCTATCGTCCCGAGACGCCGCTGGTCGAGGGCTGGGACAGCTACTGGCATCTCCACGCATTGGATTTGGAAAGCGGTCAGGTACAACGGATCAGCGACGGCCCTTACCACGATTTTGACGCGGTCGTATTGCCCGACGGCGGTCTGGCCTTCCACACTACCCGCTGCGCCATCCGTTTTCTTTGTTGGCGGCCGCAGGCCTATGTGCTATATCGAATGGAACGGGACGGTACAAACATGCGGCGGCTTTCGTTTGCGAACCTCAGCGAGTGGAAACCGTCGGTGATGAGCGACGGACTAATCCTGTGGACCCGGTCGGAATATCTTGACAAAGGCGCTGACTTCGGCCATACCCTCTGGAGCATCCGCCCGGACGGAACGCATCCCACGCTGGTGTTCGGCAACAACACGCCCAACTGCTACAGCCAGGCACACGAAATCCCCGGCACGAACGAAATCGTCTGCACGCTTATGTCCCACGGCGATCATCAGGGGCCCATCGCGTTGATTGACCGCAACAAAGACCCCTTCGATACCAGCGCCATCACCAATATCACGCCGGACACGCGACCGCACTACCAGATGAGTCGAAGCCATTTCGATTCGTTCCGCGACCCCTATCCGGTGTCGCGCGACCATTTCCTGGTCAGTCACAACCCCGACAACCACCACAACTGGGGTCTGTACGTGATAGACAGATACGGCAACCGCGAGTTGTTGTATGTTGACCCGGAAATCAGCAGCAAGCGCCCCATGCCGCTGCGTCCCAGGCAGCGTCCCCCCATTCTCCCGGAGGCATTGGACGAAGAACTCGCCGCGCAGGGGCTGGGCCAGTTTACCGTACAGGATGTGTACCTTGGCCTGGGACCCGAAGTGGCGCGCGGCCGGGTCAAATACCTGCGTGTCGCCGAGGAAGTGCCCGCAGCGCTCGAACAACGCGCCTGTGGCCAGTATCGCGACGATCATCCCCCCTTTCAGGACTTTTATGCCGCGCCTGTTCATCTCGTGGCGGGCCCCGCGCAAAGTTTCCTGACGCGCACGGAAAACGCGCCGCTCGCGCCAGTGCAGACCCACTACAACTGGCGTAGACATGTGGAAGAAGAAGAACCGGGACTTTATCGCGTCACCGAGGCGACGGGCTGGCCCAGTTATGTGGCGAAGAAATCACACGGCCTTGCGCCCGTGGCGCCGGACGGCTCGGTCCATTTCCTTGCGCCCGCGGGCCGGCAACTTTACTTCCAGGCCCTTGACGAAGATTTTAATGAAATCCAGCGAATGCGCAGCGTGGTTCAGTTGCAGCCGGGCGAACGCCGCAGCTGCATCGGATGCCATGAACACCGACAAGACGCCCCGCCCGATGCCGGACTGCAACAGGCCATGCATAATGCGCCGGCCCGACTTGAACCGCCGCCCTGGGGCGCTGTTCCTTTTTCCTACGAAAGAACGGTGCAACCGGTGTTGGACCAGCGCTGCATCAGTTGCCACGACGGACGCCGGAAAAACGCGCAACCCGATCTGCGCGGCGCTATTGACGCCGAAGGCATCCCCGCGTCGTACCGCTCGCTTATCGAAGGCGGCTGGGTGCATTATTTTGATTTCACCTACGGCATGAGACATTTCAAGGCCGAGCCGCTCTCCTTCGGCACGCTTCAAAGCCGAGTCTGGGACATCCTTGACGACAAGAACCATCATGAGGTCGCGCTCACAGAAACGGAAATGCGCGCCATAAAAGCCTGGATTGATATGAACTGTCCCCTGTGGCCCGATTACACCTATCGCCCGGACCGTTACGTTATGTTGTCTGAATAACTGGAAACTATAGGCCTGGGTGAAAAGCGGCTGGAAGACGCTTGTACGAGAGCGTATACTGCCAACTGAAAGGAAAAGAATAATGCGTTATGGAATCGTTATCGAACGGGCCGAGGGCAATTACTCGGGTTTCGTCGTGATCCTGCGAAGATTACGTCAGATCAGGCCCCATTCTCCCGCGCCGTCACGCCTCGTCTGACGCCGCAACTGCAAAAGGTGTAGTCGTTCTAATCTTGCACATTGAATCTATTCGTTTCACAATCAACCTTGGAGACAATTTATGAGTTTATCGTCGAGAATCTGGACTCTTTTCTTTTTTATTCTTCCCGTATGCCTTCTCCCCCACTCTGGACATGGCGCAGTGCTGGTTGACGACGATGTGGTCATTGAGGGGCATTACCTGGAATGGATGTTCGCGCCTGATGACGGCGGCGCGCTCAACACGCTGCGTTTGAAGGGGGGCGACGTCAATTTCGCCGGCGCTGAAGGGCTGTTGCAGGAAGGGTTCGGCGTCGGCAGCCATTACCTGCCGAACAGGCGCTTGAACGAGCGGCTCGAGATTGTTGATCAGGACGCGGTACGTCCCATGCTCCGGTATCGCTACGACTGCGACGGCCCCAACATCAAGGGCCTGCGCGTCATCCGGCTGATGGAACCGTTGCCCGATGAAATGTCAATGCGGATCACATGGACAATTGAAAACACGGGCGACGAGAGCCAGTGGATTGCTCCCTGGGTGCGCAACAACATGCGCGCGAGCGCCGACAATCTACTGCGCCTGCCAACGCTTGACGGCATGATGGACTCGGTCCGGGAAGCCTATTATCCCGCTTCGCGCAATTGGGCGGCCCTCACAAACACCGAACGGAACGAATCGGTATACGCCGTGTTCCACGCGGACCATACCCACGCTTTTCTGGCCTTGCACGACGATTCCGGCGCGCCCGGGGGCGTACAGACCGCCTTCGTGCCGCGGCTGCTGAATCCCGGCGAATCCTGGACGACCATGTACCGCTTGAACATGGTGCGCGGCCTGGAACGGGTGGACTTCGCTGATGACGCCATTGCCGCGCAGCTGACCTATCGCGACGGCGCGCTAGTGGCGCTTTTTGCGGCCGCAAAACCAATGGAGAATGTACACATTGAAGCGCGTATTGTGGCGGAAAACAAACGGGTATGGCGCCTGCCTCGCCAACGCTTCGATGTTTCACCCGCGCAACTGGCCCGATGCACTTACGAATGGGAACCGCCCGGCGACGGCGTCTACGAGTTCATGGCGCAGTTGTACCACGGCGACACGGTTGTCCCGCTGGGCGAGGACACCGGTTCGCCTCATGGCGGTATTGACACGTTTTTCAGTGTGGGAACGCCGTCCGCGCGGCCCATGCCCGCATGGACAGACGCGCCCCATACGCTTGACCGGGGCGCGCGCGTCTCCAGACAGCGCCCCGCCGTGGCGGGCGACACAACCGTCTGGTTCGCGTCCGGCCTGGAGAAAGTTTTTCGGCAAGACAGCATTATTGCCGACGGCGCGCCGGACCCGGTGAAACGCATCGCGCTGGCGCGAAACGAGCGTGAATCTTTTCAAATATGCCTGCGCCCGCCGGCGGGCGAAAATCTTCACACTGTACGTTTCACAACAGACGGCCTGGTCGAACCAATGAGCGGCGCGCGCATCCCCGCATCGGACATTGTTATACATAACGTGCGCTATCATGATGTGCGCATCCCGAGTCATTACGAAGGCCCCACAGGCTGGTGGCCGGACGCGCTGCCCCCCCACGAACCGTTCACCGCCGTGGGCGGTCAGACCGCCCCCCTGTGGGTTACGGTCTACGCGCGGCCCGGTCTGCCCTCGGGAACCTATCGCGGTTCCATGATGCTTTCCACCGGCAGCGGCGACCTCTGGGAATTGTGGCTTGAGGCGCGGGTATACGATTTCGAGTTGCCCACAACGCCCGCGCTGAAAACAGACTTCAGCATTTCCACGGACGCGCTGGCGGCACAGGCGCGGCGTATGGGCGTTGACCCGGACACGCTGGCGCAACAACTGCTGCGTCATGGGTTGGAACACCGCGTGACGCTGCGCGAACTTTGCCAACTGCCCCGGGAAAGCGCCGCCTACCAGCGCGACCTCGACCAATTCGCCGCGCGCCTGGAAGGGCTGCGCGGCGCCGGCGCCGCGTCGTATTACGTACCGGCGTCGTTATTGGACGCGCCCACGCAGCTGCAACAGGCCAACGCCTTTGTACGCAATCACAACCTTCAGGACCGGGCGTTCACGCAACTGGCCTACCAACCCGAGGAACCCGCATGGGGACGCGTACTCGAGCGGATGCAGCAATGGAAAGACAACGCGCCGGACATACCGATACTCGTCAGCGCCATGGGACTGCGTCCTTTCATTCCGGCGCCGCTCGATATATGGTCGGTACACGCCCAGGTGCTGGACACCACCCATAACATCAGTATTCTCCAACGGGCCTCGGAAGGCGGCGAGGTATGGTGGTACGTCAACCACACGCCGCCGCGGCCGTACGGCAATTTATTCCTGGACTTCGCCGCCATTGAACATCGCATCCTGTTCTGGCAATCCTGGGCGCTGGGTATGCGCGGCATGCAGTATTGGAGCGTGAACGACTGGCCAACCGACGGCGACCCCTTCGAGGAAGTGCTCGATATTACACCGGTCAACGGCGATGGCATACTCCTGTATCCCGGCCCCAATGGGCCCATCTCTTCCATTCGCTGGGAGGTTATCCGGGATGGCCTGGAAGACTATGATTATCTGGCGCTGTTCATGGAACGAACACGCGCCCTCCAGGAACGAGGCGGCCATGATGCGCTGTTACAACGGGCGGCAACCGTGTACAATCTCGATGAAATTGTACCGAGCCTGGTAACATTCACCCGCAACCCGGACGCGCTGTTGAGCAAGCGCAACGAAATCGCCGCCATGATTGAGGAAATGGGGAACGCCCTTGGGGCGCAAAACTAATTGCCCAGTCCCAACAGCGCGTACTTGGTTATTGTCTCTTTGTTATGAATGCAACCTGCCCGTTTCTTGACAGCACGGGATTTGTCCGACGGTTTTGTTCAATTCGCCGTGTTGTCTTTTCGCAAGGGCGACGCGCGGTCGGGATGTTCGTACAGGCCGATGCGTTCGATGGGGATGGGTTCGAATCCCAGGGCAAATGCCGGAGAGTCTTCGCGCAGCCGGAAATCGCGCTTGTCCAAGTCCACAAAGCGCGGGTCTTCGTCAATCAGGTTGTCTTCGATGCTGAGGTAGTGACGCGCCGCTTCATGAATGCCGTCCCACTGGCCGCCGTGGAAGATATTGCGGGCAATAACATTGCCCTTGGGCGCTTTGGGTTCGTCTTCGAGCATCCCGACCAGTTCCGGATATCGCTCGCTGTATGGCGGTTGGTCGTACTTGATGCCTTGCAGCGTTCCCTCGGTGTCGGCTTCATCGAGCCATTGGTCTGCGTGGTAATGGGCCCAGCCCAGCGCCCGCGCGTCCACATGTAACGCGGGCGTACAATTGACAAAGATGTTGTTTATCACGCTGCAATCACGTCCACCGCCGATGAAGGCCGCGCGGGTGACCCGGTAAAAGACATTGCCCTCAATCGCCGCTGAACTGAACATATCATCGAGATACACCCCCACGCAGTCGCGTTCTTTGAAGCCGAGAATCTCGTACAGATAGTTGTGTCGAATGATGTTGCCGCGCATGGTCCAATTGCGTCCGGTGTAAATGGCGCCCGCGTCGTTAGATTCGAGGCAGACATGATGTATTTCATTAAATTCAATGAGGTGGTCGTTGCCGGAAAACTGGATGCCGATGTGGGGCGCGTCATGGATGTGGTTATGCCGCGCTTGAAGGCCCACGCCGCGCAACGCGATGCCGGGCCGGTACATGCGATGCCAGCGCCCGTAGCGATGGATATGATTGTTGCCCACCACGTGGCCGCCGCCTTCGAGGGTCTCGCGATCGCCGCCGCTGACCATGACGCCGCCGCCGCCCATGTTGTAAATGTCGCAACCATACACGGAATGACCCGCGCCGTCGGTTATGCTGATGGCGTTGCCGCCGCTGTTGCGAATGACGCACGCGGCAACGCGATTAAACGCGCCGCGTCGCACGGCAATCGCAAGGTCCCGCGCGCCCTCGAAAACCAACCCGTGCAATGTAATGTGTTGCGCATCCTCGATGGTCACGAGATGCGGCGCCACCGACACGGTAATATCGCCCGGGGCAACGGGCGCGGGCGGCCAGAAATAGAGGATGCCCGCGTCGCGGTCAACATACCATTCGCCGGGCGCATCCAGCTCGGCCAATAGATTGTACGCGTAATACCATTGTCCTTTTCGGTAGCCATAATTGTGATACGGTTCGGCCAGGCGCATCCACGCTTGTTCGGTATTAATCTCCGCAACAGCCTGACGTTCATCGGACCAGTCCCAGAACCAATAGCCGTGCAACCAGGCCGACGGTTCAGCAGCCCATCGCTCCGGACGGTCGCCGTCATACAGGAATTTACCCGTCTTGCTGCCTCGCTGACCATGTATCTGATGGCCGTCGTCAACGACAATATCCTTGATGCGCGCAAACCCTTCATTGGGCCAGCGCGCGAGCGTCATTGGCTCGTCCCGGAAAAATACTTCTATGCCGCCGCCGGCGGGCGATCCGAAATCGTCAATGCCCAGCGCGCCGAGATCGGCCTGAACCACGCGCTCCCGCGCTTCCGGCGCAAGGCGTTCACTAATAGCGGCGTCAGTTACGGCGACAACCTGATCCACCGCCGCCGCGCCAGTGATAATGGCCGCGCCTTTCTCCCGCGCGCGATACACCACGGGCGCGTCGCCAGTGCCGCCGTCTTCGGCGGTGAGCGTAAAAGATTCGTCCAACCGATAGGTTCCGGGCATCAGTTCCACAACCACACCGCCCACCGGCAACCCCTGGGCAGCTTTGAGTTTACGTATCTGGTCGCGCGCGCCTTCCAGCGTGGCAAGCGGCCCGTCCCCGCCCGCAGCGTCCACTTCGGGCAATGCCCCGCTCCACCCGTCATTGCCGTCGGGCGCGACATACAAGGTAACTCCGAGCGCCGCTTCCGCTGCGACCGCCCAGGAATGAAGAATAAT
>SLFT01000394.1 GCA_007124105.1 Candidatus Hydrogenedentota bacterium
CCAACGACTTGCGCAAGGCGCCATTTCAAATTTTGGCGAAGCGAGGAAGCCTGTCGTTGAGATGTCCTGATTTTGAATCACACAACAGCGTTACGCGCGTCGGAAATGCCGGACGCCGGCGTATGCCGTCTGTTTGCCTGCAAGTACGCAGATCGGCTATTGTATCTCGCAAGCGTCTTTACTTTTTTATATGCACGCGACAACAGTGGAAACCCTCTCATGCTTACAGACAATATACTCAATCTTATTGGCAATACCCCGCTTATCCGACTCAAGCCGGCGCTTATCTTTGCGAAGGCGGAGTTCTTTAATCCCGGCGGCAGCATTAAGGATCGGGTGGCGCTCTCCATGATTGAAGGCGCGGAGGCGCGTGGACTGCTGAAGCCGGGAATGGTGATTGTGGAGCCGACCTCGGGCAACACCGGCATTGGCATTGCGCTGGTGGGCCGCATGAAAGGGTATGATGTGCATATCGTCATGCCGGAGAACATGAGTGAAGAACGCAAGCGCCTGATTCTTGCGCTGGGTGCGCAGCTTACCCTTACCCCCGCGGAAAAAAGCATAGAAGGCGCAGTGAACAAGGTTCTTGAAATACAGGCAGCGGACCCAAATGTTTTTGTACCGCAACAATTCGAAAACCCGGACAACCCGCGCGTACATTACGAGGAGACGGCCCGCGAACTCTGGCGTCAGATGAATGGCGACATTGCCTGTTTCGTGGCGGGCGTCGGCAGCGGCGGCACACTGCAGGGGGTGGGCAAATTTCTCAAGGAACACAAGCCCGATGTAAAGCTTGTGGCCGTGGAGCCCAAAAATGTATCGGCGCTGCTCGGGCATGAGCCCGGATTGCACCAGATTCAGGGGATTGGCGACGGATTCATCCCCGCCGTGCTTGATGTCAACATGATTGACGACGTGTTGGAGGTTACCGACGACGACGCCATCGCCGCCACCCGCGAACTGGGCGCGAACCACGGCCTGCTCGTGGGCATCTCCTCGGGCGCAAACGTATGGGCGGCGCGCCAATTGAGCAAGACGATTGACGGCAATATTGCCACAGTGCTGCCGGACCGCGCAGAACGCTATTTCAGCACATCATTGATGTAGTGCCGCTTGGCGCGCTTACACACTCCAGGGCGCGCGAAACTCCCGGGTCAACCATGCTGGGTTGCCGCTGCCGGGCGCAAACCGCATCGCCTCGGGTTCCCATTTGATGACCGCGTGGTTGTAATAGGCCTGATTCATCAAATGACAGCAGATGGCGCTGCGTCCGCCTATTACTTCATCCGTGACCGGCTTGGCGCGGCTTAGGACGCAGTCCAGGAAATTACGAATGTGGTCCGGGCTTTCGTAAAGTCTTATTTTTGCGTCACTCAAAAACTCCTGTTCGATCTGGCTGAGGACGCTGCCTAAAGAGCCGCCGTCTTCACGGCTGACAAAACCCGCCAGTTTCTCGCCGTCGCGCCAGAACTCTATCTTGCCCCGGTTCACTTTCACTTCGCCGTCTTCGCCAAAGAAATGGACGCCGAACCCCGCACCGTGAATAACCTGTATGTCGTTCTCGTACTCAAGTATTGCGCCATTCTTTGCTTCCACATCTTCCGGCGGATGGATTTCCATCGGACCGCTGTGGTCCATATTCAGTCCCCACTGGGCAATATCAAGATGATGCGCGCCCCAGTCGGTTACCATGCCGCCGCCATACTCTCTGTAATTACGCCAGTCTGGAAAATGATCGTGTATGCCGCGCGGACTCAATACCGAACTGTAAGGCCGGAGCGGCGCCGGGCCGAGCCACAGGTCCCAATCCAGGCCAGGTTCCATTTCCTCTTCTGGCAAATCGCAGGGAATACCTGGCGGGCCAAAACTACATTCGACGCGGTCTATACGGCCAATAGCGTTATTTTGCACCAATTCGCAGGCCACGCGAAACTCTTTCATGGAGCGCTGCATGGAACCTGTCTGCAATATTCTGTTGTTGGCCTTCACTGCGTCCATAATCGCAATCGCTTCATGAATATTATGGGTCAGCGGCTTTTCGCAATAGACATCCTTGCCGGTCTGCAATGCCGCAATAACGGCGATGGCGTGCCAATGGTCAGGCGTGGCGATGCAGACCGCGTCAATATCATCGCGCGCAATTATTTCCCTGAAATCGTTATAGGCGCTGCAATCAGGAGTGCCGCGGTCGGGCCTGGCCGTATAGAATTCGTTCACCCGCTGTTGGGCCGCTGTGCGGCGCGTCGTATCCACATCGCATACAGCAAGTACGCGGCACACCCTATGATTCAAAAAGGCGTTCAGCAATCCCTTGCTTTGCTTGCCCATGCCAATAAAGCCCACTGTAATCGCATCATTGGGTTTGGTTGCGGCAGACCAAATATGCGACGGCAGAATAAAGGGGGCGGCTGAAATTAGTGAAAGACTTTTCAAAAACGAACGACGACTTGTGTTCATAACCAATTCCTTCTTTGTACTCGTTGTTAAAAATAAGGGGAGGCATATCAGGGTCGGGCATTTATGCCGCATCCCCATAATCCATTCGCGCTATTATGCAGGATTGACACACACAATCTCCATGTAACAAATACGCTATCTCTTTTCGCTTCCTCAGTTCCTTGACGCTTCACATCTTCGCAAAGAGATGATTCATCGGCGTCCTGAACGTCCGCAAGAACCTTGCTGTGTATTTGGCAGCTGTGGCCCCTTTCATCAGCGCGCGCCAAGTCCCAAAATGGGATTCTTTGCGTTCCCAATCTGGGACGCGTCCCGATATGGAAAACAAGGTTACGATAACAAAAGGCGCATATATTTCTGTAACTTGCTCATATACAGCATGATATAGCGTATGAACAGTGTTCGTTTCCACTTGGCACGGTAAATGCTTACTTGAAGTATAACAGTTGAACACCTGAAAAAAACCGGTTGCCTGTTCTATGGCGCTCGCCGATTTGGCGAGCCCTGTTCCGTTGAGAGGAGCAGCACAGCAAGTAGGAACAAAGGCACAAAGCGCTCGGGCAGGTTTGGGAATAGACCTGGCAACCGGCATCTTTTGACGGGTAGAACGCCCCGGTACTCTTTAAGTGTGCCATGAACGCACACGAGGATGTCTGCCGTCGTAATGGCGGCATTGATTCCAGGGGGACGAAGTCGCAGCTCAAATTTGCGAGAATGGGTAAGCGGCTTCGTCTCCCGTCCCTCTTTTTTTCCGCATCAAACGTCAGCGTTAATTCTGATCCCGCACTCGCATAACTGAGGTAGGGCATAGGGGCAATCCCGAAACATCCGCCGCTAGTTTACAGGGAATCCTGTTCGCTTAGCGCGAGTTCCGCCAGAATGCCCCAGGCCAACGTTACAGGGAATGTTTCCTGTTCCGTGCCGCTTGCGGTGTCCGGCGCGTTGGGATTGGGCGTCCAGCGTCTGAACTGCACATGTCCGTCCATGTACAATACATTCGCGCCGCCGGGGATGTGATTGAACATTTCGACTTCTGTACCGAGTTTGTCCCACATAATCGGCAGCTCCGACTGTGCCTGGGTGGATGCGCCGGGATTGTTAATATCAGTGATCATGAATCGTTCGACCCCTTCGCGAAGCCGGTGCAGCGTGAGGTCGGTTCCCGCTTCGATAGCGGTATTGCCCTGATGCGTGAATGAAAAGTCCTCGTCGTTGCGCCTTTCGACCGCATCGTAATCACCCTGCAACCACGGTTGCACTACCAGGTTAAAATAGGTGCCCAGGAAGAAGCCCTGACCCCATACCACTGGTATCAGCCAGGCGTTGTCGGGAACCGCCCACCCCAGATAAACATAGCTGCGGTCTGCGGGACGAATGCCCATCTCGGGATCGTAGCGTCCCGTGCGCGGGTCGCCGTCAAGACGCTCGAGGACCACCGCACCATCCTCATCAACCCAGTCGCCGCCCGGTTGCAGCAACACACTGTGGTCCTGGGACGAGGATGGGCAGAACAGCACGTTAAGGTCTGTCAGATATTCGGGATACATGGACCGCATGGAAAAGAGCATGTTAACGATGCGAATGGATTTTGGAGGCAGCTTCTCGCCGGGCGCTTCATTCGCGTACATTTTCATCATCAGTCCGAACTGACGCAGGTTGTTCTGGCATGAAGCGCGCCGCGCCGCTTCCCGCGCGCGGGCCAACGCGGGCAGCAATATGGCCGCCAGTATCCCGATAATTGCGATTACTACCAGCAACTCTATCAGCGTAAAACCGCTTCTCTTACAGGTCATTGCATCCTCCATGGCCGGACGCCTGTTTTAGCATGGGCATTCTTTGGCGTCGCTTCAATAACTGAGAGATAGACTGATCTCGGGCGGGCTTTGTTTCAACGGCGCAAATCAGGACGCGCCATGAATGGTTTCAACTGCCATGTTAATCAAGGGAATTCTTAACCTGGAAGCGGGATGATAGAATCCTACAGCGGCGAAAAGGCGAAGTAACGCACGAATATGTACATGCTTGCCACGATAAGCGTTACGATGGTTACAGGCGCGCCGAATTTCATGAAATCCCAAAAGGTGAGGTTGTATTCGTTGCGACGGGCCACCTGTATCACCACCACGTTGGCGGCGGCGCCGAACAGGGTGCCGTTGCCGCCCAGACATGCGCCGAGCGCGAGCGACCACCACAGCGGATGCGCTACATACTGCTCAAGCAGCTCCGGGGAATGGTTAAGAGCGCATTCTGTGGCGGTGGACTGGATGAGGGTGTGGACCAGCGGTATCATGGCAATGGCCACGGGGATATTGCCGAAAAATGCGGAGAGCGTGGCCGCGGTCCATAGGACAATCATGGCGGTGGCAAAGAGGCGTCCCTGGGTGAGGCCGAAGAGGATACGCGCAATGCTGTCAAAAAGGCCGTTGTATTCGAGTGCGCCCACGAGCATGAACAGGCCGACGAGAAACAGGATGGTTTCCCATTCAACTTTTTCCATGGCCTCTCGCAGGTTGTCTCGGGTAGCGACGACCATGATGAGTGCGCCTGCAAGGGCAATGATGCCGGGCTGTACGCCGAGAGCGCGGCTGGCGCTAAAGCCGACGAGGATAAGGGCGAACACGGCCAGCCCGCGTTTGAGCCGCCAGGGGTCCAGTATCGCCTTGGCGGGTTCGGCTTTCATGATGCGCGCGCGCAACGCCGGGTCTGCGCGCAAGGCGCCGCGCATCAGCAGTAGTATGCCCGCGAAGACGACGAGCATGCACAGCATGACCACGGGACTGAGGTTCACCAGGAATTCATTGAACGAAAGATTCCCTTTGGAACCGATGAGGATGTTTGGCGGATCGCCCACCAGTGTGGCGGCGCCGCCAATATTGGAGAACAATGCCTCAAGAATCAAAAACGGGGCCACGGGCAATTCCAGTATTTGCGCAATGAGTATGGTAATGGGCGCAATGAGCACCACCGTGGTGACGTTGTCCAGGAACGCGGACAACACGGCGGTGGCCGTCAGCAGGCCGATGAGTATGACCATGGGATTGCCGCGCGCCCGCTGCGCGATGAATATGGCCACCCACTCGAACAGGCCTGTGCGCGACAGGATTTCCACTGCGACCATCATGCCAATGAGCAGAAAAATAACGTCCAGATCAACGTGAGCCAGCGCCGCGTCGTAGGGCACGGCGCGCAACAACAGCACGGCCGTGGCGCCGAGAAGGGCGGCGGCGGTGCGGTTCATTTTCTCGCTTACCATCAGCGCATACGCGATGAGGAATATACATATCGAAATCCACATAACGGGTTCTCGTGAAGGCGCTTCCTGCGCCTGTATGGTCTTACACGTTTATCACCCGGTCAAGCACCAGGATACGGTCTATAACGCCCAGTCGTTTCCCGTCGCGAACTACATATACCTTCGGGTGATGATGCACGGCCAGCTCAAACACTATCTCGAGCAGCGTGGCGTCCTCGGGCACCGTTGCATAGTCGCATGACATAACATCTCGCGCAAGGGCGTAACTTTCATCGGCAAAATACTTTTCAAAAGGGTCAAACTCGCGGATAAAAGCGATGCTTTTCAGCTGTGTGAAAAAGTGGGGCATACCCCGCTTGAACAGGTCATCGCAGGTGATTTCGCCCACCAGGGTGTCGTCTTTCTCGGTGACGGCGATAGTGTCCAGCAGATGCTGGTTCATGATGCGCGTAACCTCTACCAGCGGCGTGTCCGGATGCACCACCGCCACAGGGTCGCGCATAATGTCGCGGGCGGTGACGGACACGTCTTTCTCAAGTACGCGCCGCGAGATATAGCCGCAGAGTCCCGATACGGTCGTCAATCCCATCAGCGCCTCGCGCTCGATAGGGTCGGAAAGCAGCCGCGCGAATTGCGACATCAACTGAAGCGCGGTCTGCGGTTGCCCTTCGGGCACCAGGATTAACACAACAACATCAACAGGTTTTTTGTCTATGCTGTCAAAATTCAGCGGTTGTTTTGGAAATGCCGCGCAAACAACGGCGTGCTGCAACCCGGGCACACGCGCGTGTGGAAAGGCGGCGCCATTGCCCAGACCGGTGCTCCGTTCCCGCTCCCGTTCGGTGACCGCGTTTAGCAGCATGTCGCGGGTCAACACATCTTTTTGGGCTTGTAGCGGCTTGCACACCGCCGCCATATCAACCATTTGCGCGATGATCTGCCACTTGTCCGCGGCAACGGCCTCGGGCAATACCAGTGTTTCATCTATGTATGCCAGTCCCTTCATGCGACTATCCAGATACTGTTGCTTTGGGGGTGATATGGGAGATACGCGCACAAACCAGAGTGGGTATCTCTCCAGGTCTCTGATGTGAAGGCAACGCTCACATCCTCACAAGTATCTTGCCTTTTCCATTCGCTTCGATGCGTTGCGTCCTGTTGTCAAACAGGGTGCGCGCAAAGCGTCTGATGCGACAGGGTCTTCACAGGTTCACCGCGCGACTTGGTGCGACTGCTTTGGTAAGAATACCATAGTGGATGTTGATTTGTCGAAAATCCGCTGTTCCTGTATACTTACCCTACGCGGGGGCGTGAGCCCGACCATAGTTACGCGGAGTAGTTCCTGGATTGTGACAGAAGAATCTTTTACACTTGTTGACAATAGCCATACATGGATGCAATGTTTGCGCGCGTTAAGAGAAGCGCCGCGAATGGCCGTGGATATTGAAGCGAACAGCCTGTACGCGTACCGTGAAGAAATCTGTCTGATTCAGATTTCAACGGACAGCCATGATTACATCGTGGACCCGCTGGCTGATTTCGCGCTGGATGGTCTTGGCGCGTTGCTTGCCGACCCGGCCACGGAAAAAGTATTTCATGCCGCTGACTACGATTTGTCTTTGTTGAAGGGGCTGCACGGCTGGGAGGTCAATAATCTTTTCGACACCATGTGGGCGGGGCGTCTGCTTGGGTTCTCGCAGATGGGCCTGGCCTGGTTCCTCGAGACATTGTATGGCATTTCCATGTGCAAGAAGTGTCAGAAAGCGGACTGGGCAAGCCGGCCCCTTTCCCAGGAGAAGCTTGTTTACGCGCGCAACGACACCCGCTATCTGCTGCGTATGCGCGATGATCTTGAGCAACGGCTGAATGAAGCGGGCCATGACGAAGAAGCGCGCGAGATTTTTTCGGAATTGTGCCGTGTGGAAGGGAAACGCCGCGTTTTTGAGCCCGATGATTTCTGGCGGCTTAAAGGCGTACGCACCATGCCGCCGCGCGCCCAGGCAGTGTTAAAGGCGTTGTTTGTTTTTCGCGACCGCGAAGCCAGGCGACGCGATGTA
>SLFT01000047.1 GCA_007124105.1 Candidatus Hydrogenedentota bacterium
GACATTGCCGTTCTGTTATTGAAAACAGACGAGGACACGGTCTTCTCGACCGTCGCCTGGGGCGACTCTTCAACGATGCAAATGGGCGATCATGTACTGGCCATGGGCAGTCCGCTGGCGCTCTCGCAGTCGGTGACGCTGGGCATTATCAGCAACACGGAGATGACCATGCCTGAATGGATGAGCCGTTTCGGCGGTCTTACCCTGGACGGCGAGGACGTAGGCGCGCTGGTGCGCTGGCTTGCTCACGACGCCCAGATATTCGGCGGCAACTCAGGTGGGCCGCTGGTAAATCTGCGCGGCGAAATCATCGGCATCAATGAGATACGCATGGGCCTCGGCGGCGCTATTCCCAGCAACCTCGCGCGAAGCGTTGCCGACGAACTGATAGAGACCGGAAATGTGCGGCGCGCCTGGGTAGGGCTTGATGTGCAGCCCCGCTTGAAATCAGGCGACGAAGAGACAGGCGCGCTCATCAGCGGCGCTATCGTCAATTCGCCGGCAGCGGAAACTGACATACGTTCTGGCGATATACTCATTGCCGTGGGCGACACGCCCATTGACATACAGTTCCCTGTGCAACTGCCGGAATTCAATCTTTTGATCAGTGAGTTGCCCATCGGCGAACCGGTATCTTTTGAGATCAAGCGCGGCAAAAAACGGCGCACCGTCAAGATAACGCCTGTTGAGCGTGAACCCTATGAACCCAGACAATTCGAGCAATTGCAGTGGGGCATCACAGTACGCGACATCTCATTTATGATGGCGCAGGAACTGAAGCGCGAAGATACGAACGGGGTGCTGGTCACTTCCGTGCGCTCTGGCGGGCCATCGGGCGATGCGCGTCCGGCCATATCGCGGGACGACATTATTGTCGCCGTAAACGATACACCGGTGAACAATGTGCGCAAATTTCTGGACGCCACCGAAGCGCTGCTCGACGGCGCCGACAGCCCTGTTCCGGTGCTGACCACTATTGAGCGCAAAACAGACCGCATGGTAACAGTGGTCAACGTTGGCCTGCGCGAACCGAGCGCCCCGGGCCTCGAGGCCCAAAGAGCCTGGTTGCCAGTTGAATATCAGGTTATAACGCGAGACATTGCCGAACTGCTTGGTCAACCGGACCTGACGGGGTTTCGCATTACGCATGTGTATCGAGACAGCACCGCCGCCGAAGCGGGATTGGAGGTGGACGACCTGATACTGGCCGTTGACGATGAGCCCATGACAGCGTCGTCGCCCGAGCATCATGAAGAACTCGCCGCGTACATTCGCCAATATCCCATTGGTGAAAGCGCCGACCTGCGTTTATGGCGCGACGGCGCTGTTCGTACGCAATCTGTTGTATTGACGCAAGCGCCGAAACTTGCCCGCGAAATGGCGCGCTACGAAGACGAAGTGTTCGAGTTCACGGTGCGCGACATTACCTTTTTCGATCGCGCCGCCGAACGCTGGGAAGATACACAGCAGGGCGTGCTGGTAGAACAGGTTAAGCCTGGCGGCTGGGCGGCCCTGGGCAGATTGTCAGGGGGCGACCTTATCATCGCCATTGACGATACGCCCCTGAAGAGCGTTGAGGACGTACGCGCAAGAATGAGTGCCGCCACGGAGGCGAAGGCCGCCTCGGTGGTGTTCAAAATAAAGCGGGGCATCCGTATTCTTTTTCTTGAGCTCGAGCCGAAATGGGAAAGTCGCTGACGGGCAGTTCCGTTACTGGGATTGTTCCAGCCGTTCCAGCAGCATATAGACTTCAGGATACACCGCCTCTCCCTGTTCCTCAAGGGCTTCGAACAGCGCTCGCGCCTTGACCGGTTCCGGCGCGTCGTAGAGGTGTTGATAAAACACGCCGGCTTCGGCTTGCTGTTCTGCCAGTCGCGCCAACAGACGCGCGCCTTCAACGTCCATTCCCGCGCCCGTATAGGCGCGCCAGCGCGCAAGCAGCACCCACGGCTCCATTCCCGCCGCAATAGCGGGATGCTCCGCAAGCGCAACCGCCTCTTCATACCTCCCCAAAGCAACCAGACTTTCCATAAGTAAATAAACGATATAACTGTTTTCCGGGGCATGTTGATACGAGACGCGCAACGCCGCCACAGCCTCTTCATGCCTGTCAAGCGCAGCCAGGGCTATGCCCAGCCGCATACGCAGCCAATGATAGTCCGGCCACGCTTCGATACCCGACTCCAACACGTCAACAGCAGCCGCGTACGCTCCTGTTTCTGAAAGCGAAATACCGTAGGCCTCAGCAATTTCAGGCGGCGCGTTCGCTTCACTTTCATAATACCGCTGAAAGAAAAGCGCCGCCTGCTCATGGTTTTCATAGCGATGCTGCGCCAGCCCCTTATACGCGTAGCCGTACGTACAGGGCGGTTCAAGGCGCAGCGCCGTATCTCCAAGCGCTTTGATAATCGCCGTGTTGCCCACATAACATGCCGGCTGTAGAAAAGCCGCCAAACGCGCGCAACCATCGTCGGCCGGGCCGTCAAGAGCAACCCGCGCAAGCAAATCGGCGTCGAGAACAGCGTCAAACTGTTCCGCCAGCGCCGCAAGGCGAATTGCCGCCGTAAAATGCTCTTGCGCCGCGCGATAGAAAGCGATGGCGGCAAAGTCGCATTGTCCGATATCCAACATTTTCGCGCCAAAGCGTAACCAGAACCCGCCGTTCTCGTCAGGGAGATATCTAATGTCCTGTTCCAACGTACGAATGGCGTCTTCTTCCGCGAAGTCGGCGGCGCCCTCCCCCACCGCTCGGAATGCCCGCATAAACGCGTGAAACGTCTCCGGCAATGCCGCCGCGGAATCGGCTGTTCGGACGACATGATACAACGCCAACGGTCGCTCGCCTGGATAGCCCCGCCGTTGATAGCCAAGTTGCTTCGCTTGCAGACAATCAGAAAAGGGGCTCTCGTCAAAATCGGTCGTGGTCACCAGCAACACCCACACATCCAGTGTTTCCGAGACGATGCCCGCCGCCCGAAGGTCCAATAGAAAAGTCGCGGCATCACACAGTGTATCACGTCGGAAAGCGGCCACAACGGGAGTGTGCGGCTCTTCCGGCATGTTCATCCCGAGCACGGGCAGCCAGAACGGGTCTTCGAGCAATATCAAGGCGTCCTCGCCGCTGTGGTCCTGTACATACGCGTAACTCTGCCTCCAGGCGGAACGCGTTTGCGGCGGCAAGGCGATGGAAAGTTGATAGCCATATATCAGCGCAAGAAACAACAGGGCAGCCGCATAAAGACGCTTTTTCGGGAGATGGCTTATCACCCCGCCCACAAGCAGATAAAGCGCAAACATACTATACATGACATAACGCGAGCCGTATACCGGCCGCCAGAGGAACGACAAGGCGGTAATAAGGAGGACGGGGAGCAACGCCCAGCACAGAAGAAGCAACCAGGACAGGGCCGCTTCACGCCGCGTCTGTCTTATGCTGCTTGCCAGGAAGAACACCCCCCCTGCAAGGGCCGCCAGTGTCATGAAAACGAGGAGGGCGTCAAACAGAATATGCGCATTGCGAACCCAGACCCCCGCCGCATCCGGCAGGAAATGCCAGGAAGCGTCCGATGGGAAAAAGGAAGTGGCAGACAGCACGGTACTGTCTCCAGCGAAGAAATGTACCAGTACGGTGTATGCCGTAGGCGCGGCATAATAGCTGTACAATTCCTCCGCTTGCGTCGGTATGGCGCTGACCCAGACCACCAACAACAACGCGAGCAAACCGTGCCCCACTCCCCACCAGACAACGAGGCGGGACAAGCGCCGCGCGCGCGCCAGCAGAAATATGCCGTAAACCGGGAATAGAAACACCGCAAAATAGTGACTGGATACAAGCGCCGCGTTGGCCGCCAAGTGCAGCCACCACCATCGCCGTCGGTTTGTTCTTAACCCGAGCAGGAATGCCGTCATCCCAAGCAATGTAAACAGAGACACAAACGCGTACATGCGCGCTTCCTGTGCATGAAAAACATGTACGGGCGAAAAGGCCACACAGATCAGAACCGCCAGTCCCGCGCGATGGGCTTTTTGCGCAGGCGCAAACAGCAGCCGCGCCAGCCAATACGCTACAGGCATCGCCAGAATAGATGCGAGCGCGAAAAGCAAACGGATGCGTGTAATGGAATCCCCGGCAACACGCGCCCAAAAGTAAATCAGCGACGGCGCAAGCGGCGCCCCGTAGGGATACAAGTCGCGCTGCTCTTCAAAAAAGGTGTGGAAATCAGGCGCGTCAATAGCGCTCAGACAGGCATATTCCTCGAGGTCTATGGATTCCAGGCCCAGGTTATGAAGCCGAACCACCACGCCAAGAAAAAATACCAGCAGACACACCGCAAGATGCGCGTATCTGGTCGAAACGCGATCAGCCTCGACGCTGACGGCTGTTGTTGCTCCGCTGTTCCTGTCCAAGGTCATTCCTGGTTGCCCGTTCAGATGCGTATCATGCTTGTGTATGCGTAACCGGCCAGTGCCGTCTACCGCCGCCGGCATCTGCGCCAAAGCCCCGAAAGCGGCGCCAGTTATCGGCGCGGCTTAACCTGGTGTTCAGCATGCCTGTTCATTTTGGCACACCAAGCCGGTCAAAAGACAACCGGCCGCGCGTCAAAGCGCTCCACCAACAGGCTGCGCGCCTCCCCAACGGCATATATGGAACCCGTAATCAGCAAGGGTTTGTCGTTGTTGGCCAGACGCATCCCCGCTTCAATAGCCTGGGAAAGGAGCGGATATGCCTCGTGAGAATATGGGCCGGCAAGGGTCTGTAATTCCTGCAACGGCAGACAGCGTCCGCCTGTGTATTCCGTTAGTATCAGCGGGTCGGAAATCGGCGCAAGAATCTCCAGCATTCGCGCAGCATCCTTGTCCGAGGATACAGAGAATATGGTAACGCATTGTTTCAGGGCATCGGCGACGGCGCGACATCCCGCCGGATTATGGGCTACGTCCATAATAACAGGCGGCGAATCGAGCACCTGCTCGAGACGAGCGGGCCATTGCGCGGAGGCCAGCCCGGCCTGTATTGCAGGCAACGATATTCCAGAAAAACTATCCCGGAGCGCCCCGGCCAGCGTAACGGCAACCGCGGCATTGTTGACCTGATGCATCCCGGAAAGGCCAAGGGGCGCATCGTCAATCACCATGTCCATTCCCTGATAAGATAAACGGGGGCGCAACGCATCGCCGCCGGGCGTGGCGCCATATTCTTCATCAAAACGCAGCAGTCGCGCGCTTTTTCGTTGCGCCTGCGCCTCAATAACAGTTAAGGGGCCCGGGGGCACTTCACCGACCACTGCGGGAACACCTGGCTTGAGTATCCCGGCTTTCTCGAAGGCAATTTGCTCGAGGGTATCGCCAAGGTATTGCGTATGATCGTAATCAATGGTGGTAATCGCGCACGCCTGCGGCGTCACCACATTGGTGGCGTCGAACCGGCCGCCCATGCCTACTTCCACCAACGCGACGTCAACAGCATGTTGCGCAAAACATCGGAAAGCAATCGCCGTGTTCATCTCGAAATAGGTGGGCGCAATGGACGCTGTCTCCGCCGCGCTCTTCAAGCAAGCCAGGTTGTCCAAGAGCGTCTCGTCACTGATGGGACAATCGTCTATCAGAAACCGTTCATTCACTTCAGTCAAATGTGGACTGGTAAAGCGTCCGGTATGATAACCGGCTTTGCGCAGAATAGCGTTTAGAAAGGTAAGCGTACTGCCCTTGCCATTGGTGCCGGCCACGTGGACAACAGGGTATTTGTAGTGCGGACTGCCTATGTGGGCCATCAACTGCTCAATATTGTGCAGCCCAAGTTTGACGCCATGTACAATCAACGAATCCAGATATGCACGCAATGCTGTCGCGCTTCCTGATGTATGCGCGATCATGGCAACCGTCCGCATCTATTCGCGGGCGTCAGATAATGGACAAGCCGGCTCAAGAATTCGGGCATTTCCCGGCGCGTGACAATGGCGTCAACAAAACCATTCTGAAACTGGTATTCCGCGCTCTGGAAACCCTCGGGCAATTTCACCTTCAAGGCGCCCATAATAAGCCGCTTGCCCGCAAAACCGATATAAGCGCCCGGCTCCGCAATAATAATATCGCCCAACGATGCGAAGCTGGCCAGTACGCCGCCTGTAGTGGGATCGGTGAGCACGGAAATATAGGGGATGCGCGCTTCGTTGAGTTTGCGCACGGCGTCAGCGGTCTTGGCCATTTGCATAAGCGCAAGAATCCCCTCTTGCATACGCGCGCCGCCGCTTGCCGCAAAGACCACAAGCGGGCATTGTTCCGCAATAGCATCGTCCGCCATGCGACAGAATTTTTCGCCCACAACAGACCCCATGCTGCCCATTATAAAGTCCGGGTCCATGATCCCTAAAACAATTTTGCGGCCATCAACAGCCGCAAAACCGGTCAACAACGCTTCTTTCAACTGTGAGCGCTCCTGCGCGCGCGCAATGCGCGCCGTATAGTCTTCCTCGCCCACGGTAAACGATAAAGGGTCGCATGTCTGAAGGGCTTTGTGGGTCTCCACAAAAGAATCAGCGTCAACAGTGATTGCAAGCCGCTTCCACGCGCCGATGCGATAATGGTGGCCGCATACGGTGCAAACCTGCATGTTTTCCTCGATATCCGCGCAATAGACTGTCTGATGACAGCCGTCGCACTTCATCCAGAGGCCTTCCGGTATATCACCCTTGGAACCCCCGCGAAGAGCAAATCGTTTTCGTGAAAATAATGCCATGACAATCAGGCGCTTTCAGCAACGATGGATGCGCCGGCATCGCCAATATTCCCCAGATAGTACAATAACCGACCGCAATGCTGGCACGCATGAATCTTCTCGTTGGCCATGATCTCATTGACGATTTGTGGGCGAACCGTCATGAAACAGCCGCCGCAAACTTCTTCATTCAAAGGAACAACAGCGGGTGTGCGCACCTTGCGAACACGCTCATAACGGGCGAGCAACCCTTTGTCCACTTTCTCGGCAATGGGCGGACGCGACTTGATCAAGGCCTTGCGCTCGGCAATCAGCGCTTCCAGCTCTTTGTCTATCTTGGCGCACTCGGCGTCTATAGCGTCCAATTCGCCTTGGATTCGCTCTTTATCGGCTTCAAAGGCCGCTTTCGCGTCGTCGTGCTCGATCATCAGCGCAATGGCGCGCTCTTCTTTTACCGCAATCTGCTTTTTTATTAAGTCTATTTCATACAGCAGCGCCTTGTATTCCTCATTCTTCTTTACAGCAAACAATTGTTCGTTGTACTTGGCCATTTGCGCCTGGCGCATCTCTATATCGCTGGCAATTTCGCGTTGCTCGACAAGCAGACGCTTACAGCGTTCCTCGCTGTTCTTTACCTCTGCCGCCAGACGCTCACGACGGATAGCGTACTTGTTTTTCTGATTGGGCAGTTCGATCTCAGCCGCCTTCAGCGTCGCTATCTGCATATCCAGTTTTTGTAATCGGAGCAGTTCAATCAAGATATAAGCCCTTTATATTGCTGTTGTCACGCGATCAATAAGCAAAAAAAAACGCAGCCCGTTACAGGCTGCGGTTACATCTGCGCGTCCGCAAACATGGCGCACGGAGCGTCGGTAAAGAACCAGGACACGACGACGCGCGGCGCTCCTGACGATGCGCCCGCGCGTTTCGTGCATCCATGAAATTGCACTGGCGGCGTAAAACTGGTTCTCATTTCAACTCCTGCGCGCGTCGGCCAGAATGCTGCCCGAACGCGCTGTATGGCGTCACGCAA
>SLFT01000159.1 GCA_007124105.1 Candidatus Hydrogenedentota bacterium
CACAGGCGCGGATACAGCACATGCTTGCTTCGGGCAAGCCGCTGCGCAACTAGTCCAAAAGGAGGATTGACGATATGGAAAACGTATATGTAGTATCAGCCGTACGCACGGCTGTAGGCCGGTCGAGAGCCGGCAGCGCCATCGCCCATGTGCGCCCGGACGATCTCGCCGCCGCCGCAATTAAAGAAGCGGTGAACCGCGCGGGCGTTCCGGCGGAACGCCTCCAGGATTGTGTCATCGGTTGCGCTTTTCCCGAGGCGGAATCGGGTATGAACGTGGGCCGCATGGCCCTGCTTGGCGCGGGACTGCCCGACACCATTTCAGGAGAAACGTTGAATCGCTTTTGCTCTTCAGGATTGGAGACCATGGCGACAGTGGGCGCCAAGATCGAATGTGGCATGCTTAATGCGGCCATCGCCGGCGGCACCGAGTCCATGAGCATCATTCCTATGGGCGGCAACAAACTGCTGCCGAACCCCTCGCTGGTGAAATCAAACCCGCGCGCGTACACGAGCATGGGTCAGTGCGCCGACAACGTGGCGAATGATTTCAATATCACACGCGAAGAGTGCGACGAGTGGGCCGTACGCAGCAACAAACTGGCTTCCGAAGCCATTGAAAAAGGCTATTTCAAGGAGCAGATTGTACCGCTCGAAGTGATGGGACCTAATGGCAAGACGTATACCTTCGACACGGATGAAGGCCCGCGTCCCGGCACAACCCTCGAGGGGTTGGCCAAACTGCGTCCCGCGTTCGCCGGTCCAGGCGGCAAAGGCGTGGCCACCGCGGGCAACTCGAGTCAAACCAGCTGCGGCGCGGCCGCGACCGTACTGGTGAGCAAGGCCGTGTTGGACGAACTTGGCCTGAAGCCGTTGGCGAAGCTGCGCGGTTATGCCGTGGGCGCGGGCGATCCCGGTTATCTGGGGCCCGCCCAGGTGCCCGCCATCGAGGACGCGCTGAAACAGGCGGGCATCACGTTGGCCGACATTGGTCTGGTCGAATGCAACGAAGCCTTTGCTTCGCAAACCCTGTACGTAATCAAGACCATGAACATTAACCCGGATATCGTTAATGTGAATGGCGGCGCCATTGCGCTTGGCCATCCACTGGGCGCTACCGGCGCGAAACTTGCCACGCAGCTGATTCACGACATGAAGCGGCTTGGCAAAAAATGGGGTCTTGAGACCATGTGTATCGGCGGCGGCATGGGCGCTGCCGGCGTGTTCGAACTGTGCGACTAGCGTTACACGTCTGAACAGCTGAACAACAAAGCAACGGGCGCCGTGGAAATCCGCGGCGCCCGTTTTCTTCGTAATTGTTGAGGACGTACAAAAGCCGTGTACTACGTCTCTACAATACTGTAAACTGCGCTTGCGAGGAAACCGCTGAGCGTGCGGTGCGCACCACGGTTACGATGGTGTATTGACCCGGATCAAGGTTGCTGGGCAACCGGAACGGCTGCGAGCTGACCCAGGTGCCGTCCTCGCGCGTGAAGGTGTGGGTGGACACGTCGGCAATCATGCGTTCGCCACGCATCAGTGAGCGCTGTTCGCTGACCTCGACGCCGCCGCCTGTTCCGAGCAGCGCATATTGTATGCTCGCGTCGGCCATTTCTCCGGGCCGTACGTTGGCGGGCAGCACTTCACTGCGCTCGAGCGTAAGCATTTCGCCCTGCGCGGGGGTGTAGTTATATTCCGCCTCTGTTTCCGCGCGGCTGCGCATGCGGCGCGCCTTGATGTCGTGAGCCACCAGACCGATAGCGCCGCCCACGAGCCCGCCGATGACGGCGCCCTCGACGGTTCGTCCGCTCTGATGGCCAATGATGCCGCCTGCGACGGCGCCCGTGCCCGCGCCCAGCCCTGCCGCTTCGCCATAGGTTTCACACCCGGCCATCATTACGCCAAGGCATCCGACCAGTCCAAGGGAAATCCAGAATGTTGCTCGCTGACTCATACTCTTCTCCTTACGTTGCGGCGTAACCGCTGTTACAATCCATTTCCTGGCTTCGTCTACCTGAAAGATCAGGCGAATGACGCTTATGCTTACTAGACGACGCACAAACACGACTATTCACAACAACAATAAACCGAAGTTTCTGCACATATATTCCCTGTATTCATGATGGAATGAAACAAAACGCGTTGCCCGAGGTATATCAATACAGTTATATTGTACCTGCCGACGAAGAATGATGTCCTGGAAGAAGGAATAAACCTCTTTTCTGAACGGGTAATGGTACAGGAAGGAATCTTTTATTGTGTGGCGCGTTATATGATAGGATACGTGTTCGGGCCAGGGTCGGGAACACAAGAAGTATTCGCCAATTAAGTATGACAAAGTCTGTCAACACACATAATGTTGAAGAAGAGCCAAAACACGTGCAACGCAATGGGTGGCATCACGCTGTCATTGTTAACCTTTCCAGATGGGAGTGCGTTTCCAAAAGTGCAACACAAACAATCAACAGAATTTGAATCGCTGAACGACAAGGAGCTCGCGCTTGCCCTTAAATCAGGCGATTTAAGCGCTTTTGATGAAATCGTGCGACGATATCAGGGGCGCGTATACGCTGCGGCCTACCGCGTTACCGGCAATCGTGAGGACGCGCTTGATGTGGCCCAGGAATCGTTAATGAAGGCGTACAGAAAGATTGACGCCTGGCAGCCGACAGGCGGGTTCCTCTCCTGGTTGTTGCGATTGACAACGAACCAGGCGATAGACCATATCCGGCGTCGCAACCGTAGACGCCAGGAACGACTTGATGACGCTTTTCGGAATGAAAGCGAGGGCGCCCCTGTCGAGCCTACGGTTGTGGATACGGAAGACGCGGTGTACGCCAATGAGATTGACGCGCGTATTCGCGCTTCGCTCGTGGTGTTGTCGCCCATGCAGCGAACCGTGTTTGTGTTGCGCCATTTTGAAGGCTTTTCCCTGGCCGAGATAGCAGAAAATTTGAACTGCACCGTGGGCAGCGTAAAGGTTCATCTATTTCGCGCCATGAAGAAGTTGCGCAACGAACTGCGTGATTTCGCATCGAATATGTGAATGATTGCAGGGGTTGCGTGACGCTTCCGGGACTGGCTGTTATCTGAGCAGGCAGGCGCCTGCGGAGTGTACGTGATGTTAAGAAGTGTAGCACAATTACTTGTAATGGAGTAGCAGTTACTATGTGGAAACGTTTTTCTTCTCCTTGGGGACTGTGGCGCTGTCATCGTGCGCAACGGGAGGGGGGTATACTCATGGCGAAGGCGACTTACGAGTCCTTGACCCGCGATGAACAGTCGCGCCTTGACAGCATTTTCCGTGAATGTCCTCACCTGAAAGAAGAACAGAATAAGTTTATTTCTTTCGCCGAAATATTTCGCGTTTCTGAAGATGTGTTGCCTTTTGATTTATCTGCGCGTATCGCCCATAGGCTTGCGCAACCGTCGCCCGCAGTTTTATGGCATCGGCGTCCGGGCGTTTACGCGGCGGTTATTGCCACAGTGCTTTTGATGGTGGGCATTTACACAGGCGTGATGCTTACCGACGTTCATAAGGTGAGCAATGTACACCCAATGGCCACGGCGCCTGATGTCATGCCATTGGCCGAGACCGGGTCGGCGCCCAACAGCGGCGACTTGTCCGTTGTATTGGCAAAAGCGGAGGGTTTTGTTGCATCCGGGCAAGGGGACAAGGCTGCGGGGTTACTGCGGGACGCGGTGGAGCAACACCGGGATGCGTCGCGTATGGGCGAGGCATTGCAGTTACTGGCCGATATTGAGTATAGACAGTTGCAGCAGTATGATCGCGCTTTTGTTGCGTATGACAGATTGTATGCTTCCTATCCGGATACCTTTTCCTCACGTCCAGAGAATGAGGTGCATTATGGTCTTCTCGCGGAGACGAAAGATGAAAACTATGAGCCGCTGCGCCGTCTTTATGAGGCCAGCGATAACACAGTCAACGGATTTAATACGCTGGAAACATTGATTACAAGGTATCCCAACACAAGTCTGGCAAGCGCTGCCGTGAATGAAATGCGTACGCTTGTGAAAGGCGCGTCGGGCTCTCGTGATTTGAGCATCGTCGAGAAACTGGAACTGGTGCGCGATCGTTGCTCAGACACGGTGGCTGTTGCCCAGGTGGATTTGATGCTTGGCAGGCACTACTGGGATGATCTGAACGATCGCGTATGCGCCATGGAGGCGTATACCCGCGCAGCCGGCAGCGATCATGTTGTGTTGTCTCATCAGGCTCATGAAGCGTTGAGTCGCATGGAGTAGCATGCAACCGGAGACGCGGTATGTTTGTCCTCGGCGCCTGGAGGCGGGCGCAACGTATGGCGGCGTAGCGGACGCGACACGGTCTTTTTTCGCGGGTGGGGTGCGCAGCGTATTTTCTTGTGAAAGTGTGATGCGTCCGCAGTTTTCTCAAAGTTGCCGACTTTTCCCCGGACGTGTTACCATTTCAGTGTGGTTTGCAATCGTAAGGAGCATGTCTGCGTGAAAGAACCCAAGGCATTTGAACAGTTATTGATTCAACAGGGGATTGTGGACGCGTCCAAGCTGGAACGGGCGCGTAACGAAGCGGTTAAGAACAACCTTCCGCTCGTGGCAGCATTATCGCAGATGGGCTTTGCGCGGGCCGAAGATACGTACGCCGCGCTGGCGCAATTCTGCGAGATGCGGTTCGTGGTTCCCTCGCGCGAGGGCCTGGACAAGGAACTCGCTAAAAAGGCGCCGGCCCGTTTCGCCACCCATTATGGCTTCGTGCCCGTGCAGGAACGGAACGGCGCCCTTGTTGTCGCCATCAGCGATCCGTTGAATCCACAGCTGCTTGACGACATACGCATGGTTCTCAAGCGCCGCATTGAACCGGCGGTCACCACGCCCCAGGAAATAGCCCGCGCCACCAAGGAACTGTATGGCGTTGGCGCGGACACCATGGAACGCATCCTGATAGACGCCGAGGCGGAAGGCCCTGTGTTGACGATTCAAGGCGGCGATGTCGGCGCAGACCTGGGCGACGATACCATTGACGCTTCCATTATCAAGTTTGTAAACGAGCTTATCCTCGAGGCGGTGCAGTCCGACACTACCGACATCCATATCGAGCCGTTCGAGGACAGTTTGCGCGTGCGCTATCGTATTGACGGCATATTGCACCAGGCGCCCACGCCCCCTTCGATACGCGGGTTTCACGCGGCCATTGTATCGCGCATCAAGATTATGGCCAACCTGAACATCGCGGAAAAGCGCTTGCCCCAGGACGGCAAGATTCTAGCCTCTTTTGGCGACAATCATTATGATTTGCGTGTGTCCATTCTACCCACGCCCCATGGCGAAACGGTAAACATTCGTATCCTCAGCCGTTCTTCAATGGCGATGACCATGGACCAGTTGGGTTTTTTGCCCGAGGACATGGCCTTGTTCAACACCCTTATCAGAAAACCTTATGGCATTATATTGGTGACGGGACCCACGGGCAGCGGTAAAACGACCACCTTGTACGCGGCGCTGGCGAAGTTGAACGAGATTGACCGAAAAATCATTACCATTGAGGACCCCATCGAATACCAGCTGCAGGGGGTCTCGCAAATGCAGGTGCAGCCGAAAATAGGCTTCGACTTTTCCCTGGGATTGCGTTCCATGTTGCGGCACGATCCCGACATCATGCTTGTGGGCGAGATACGCGACTATGAAACGGCCGAGATGGCGATACGCTCGAGCCTCACCGGGCATCTGGTGTTGAGCACACTGCATACCAACGACAGCGCCGGCGCCGTGACCCGGTTGATTGACATGGGCGTCGAGCCGTTTCTTATCTCGAGCACCATGGTGGCGTCGGTGGCGCAGCGGTTGGTGCGACGCGTCTGCAAACACTGCGCCGAGCCTGTCGAGCCCGACCGGGAGTTGTTGCGCGTGGAATTTGGCGTCAGCAAGGAGCAAATAGCCGGGGGCGACTATCGTCGCGGCGCCGGATGCGACGAGTGTTTGCATACGGGATTTCGCGGGCGCATCGCCATCTATGAGATTCTGGCGTTTACAGACCGAATTAAAGAGATGACGGTACAGCGCGCCACTGCCGCCGAGATCAAGAAAAAGGCGTTGCAGCATGGCATGCAAACCCTGCGCGCTTCTGGGTGGCGGCGCGTTTATTCCGGTGAAACAACGCCCGATGAAGTGTTGCGTGTGACCGCGGATGCCGATACGCTAAGCGTGGAAAGCGGCTTGGAAAATGCCTCGGTTTGAATATGAAGTGAAAAAAGGTCCAGGCGCCGTGTCAACAGGCGTTATCGAGGCCGAAAACGAACGCGCCGCCGTGGCACGTCTGCGCGACATGGGTTATTTCCCCATTCGCGTCGAGGAATGCGTCGAGAAGGTAAGCCGCGACTCGCTGCGCGAAGCGCTTGTGCGCATACGCATCAAGGACCGCAATGTCTTTTTGCGTCAGTTGGCGAATCTCAGTGAATCGGGCATGATGATAACGCGCGCGTTGCGCACCCTGGTGGAGCAGACCGAGAACCCGAAGATGGCGAAGGTGGTGGACCAGTTGCGCGAGGATGTGCAGAAAGGCAGCGGTCTGGCCGAAGCGATGGAACGGCATCCCAAGGTGTTTCCCGCCATGTATTGCAGCCTGGTGCGCGCCGGCGAGACCGGCGGCATGCTCGAGGAAGTGCTCTGGCGAATTTGCGCCTTTGGCGAGCAGGAAGAGGAACTGCGCGGCAAGGTTGTGTCGGCCATGGTGTACCCTATTTTTCTGATGATTATCGGAAGCATCGCTATTTTTATCCTGATCTCCTTTGTGTTCCCCAAGTTTATCGGCATCTTCGAAGACTTCAACGCGCAGCTGCCGTTGCCGACGCTCATTGTAATGGCCTTGTGCGACTTTATGGGCAGGTGGTGGTGGGCCGTGATTCTGGCGTTGGTGGCGCTTGTGACCATGTTGGTGCGATACCGACGCACGGAGGCGGGCAGAATGTTTTTTGATCAGCTTTTTCTGCGTGTTCCCGTAGTGAAAGTGCTTATTATCAAATACGAGATGGCGAAGTTCGCTCGTACGCTCGGCACATTGCTCGACAACGGTGTGCCGGTGCTTACCTCGCTGAAGATCACCGCGGAAACGATGAGCAATGTGCTGGTCTGCAATAGTGTTGCGGCGCTGCATACGGGAGTCACCGAAGGAGACAGCCTCAGCGAGTCCATGCGCGATTCCGAATTGTTTCCTCCCATGGTGGTCAGCATGTTTGCCGTTGGCGAGGAGAGCGGGCGCGTCGGCAGCGTGGCAAGCCGCATCGCCGACGCCTACGATCTCGAGGTGGACCGAGCGGTGAAAGCGTTGACCGCACTGTTCGAGCCGTTGTTGATTGTCATCATGGGCGTTATTATTGGGTTCCTGGTGATCGCCATGTTGCTGCCCATGCTTTCGCTCAGCGCCGGCGTGAGTGGGTAAAAGGCGACGGACAGGCGGGCCAGGTTGTTTGCACTCTTTACATCACATGTGATTACAGACTCCATTAAACAATGGTTGTTGCTAAAAAAAGCAGTTGAACGGTAGCGTGTGCAAAACAATAAATAAGGTGAGTTAAGACATGGCTATGATCATCATGATAGTGCTTATACACACTATGACTGTGGAAGTTCCTGACGATATTGAAGAGAGGGCGTTGTTAATGCTACGAAACATGAGCAGTCACCATACGTTTCGGCGAGTTGACGAAGATTCGCGGCTGGCTCGCATTTATAA
>SLFT01000285.1 GCA_007124105.1 Candidatus Hydrogenedentota bacterium
CGGTATCTTTTCTGGCGCATAGGTCAGGCAAAGGCTGCGCGTCGGGGGCCTTGGAAAATCGTCGTCGAAGCAGACAACGTCATGCTCTTCAACCTGGACAATGACATTGGAGAAGAACACGACATCGCCGATCAGCAGCCGGAACGCGTGAAAGAACTATTGTCCGCATTAAGCGCTTGGGAACAAGACGTGGACAACAGGTAACAAGAAACAGCGGGAACAGTTCGCAAAGCGGGGACGTCTGTATGTGACGCACTGTCACTCAAAACGTCACGCGCTGTCGAGAAAATGGGGTGAATTACGACTTGTTTCAGACGGAACAATTGGGATTTGCAGGTGGACTGGATCGTAAGAATAACCAATAAAAACAAAGGTATTATATGGTCGGGGCGGAGAGATTTGAACTCTCGGCCTCCTGCTCCCAAAGCAGGCGCGCTAACCGGGCTGCGCTACGCCCCGACAAGTGATGTATTCTAGCATTGTTTATGCGCAACGGGCAAGCCGTGCGTTGACAAGAAAATACAGGCGTACAGTGACGTGTGAGTCGTTAGAGGGTAAGTGTAACGAAGGTGATGTCGCAATCCAGGCCGCGTTCGTTTGCCGACGGCCGCAGGTAATCGAGTTTGTATACTGCAATGAGATTGTTGTCTGCGTAGATTTTGTGGAGAAATTCAACGAGTTCTTCTGTTGCCACGCCTTGCAGGCGTAGCTGCACCATCGGTTGTTTCGGCGATGCGTTTCTGGGGCGGTATTGTTCGAGTTGCGCGCGGGCACGCAAGTCTGTTGTGGTAAGCAGATTGTCCACATGGGTAAATAGCGAGAAGTCGGGCGACCGTTTATCGAGAATTTCCATGAGCGCTTTCTGTTTTTCAAGGCGCTCCTCCTCATCAAGCCTGAACATGTATTGCAGTTCGAGTTCGTCTTTCAGCGTGGCCAGTTCCTGTTGTGACGTAATGTAACCGCGGCGCGGTCCAAGGGGCACATAAACGGCCAACACGATCACCAAGGCGCTGGCAATGAGTCCCAGAGCGAGCGCTATTTTCTCGCGTATATCAAGATTGAGCGTCATCTATTTCCTCCTGGGTTCGGAAAGCGCGCACACGAAATGTGGTTCGTTCCCCCTGTAATCGTATGTTTGTGTCTTCGGCAAGTTTGAACATATTGGTCTTCTTTAATTCTTCATAGGCGGCCTCGAAGTCGGCGGCGCTCATGGTTGAGCCGGCAATGTCAATCCAGGCGGTGCGCGCGTCGGGTTGCGCAATACGAATTTCGTTGATGGTCACTTTTTCGTCGGGCATACGTCGCGCAATCTCTGTCAACAGATCCAGAATGGTCGGATCGCTGAAGATGGCATACTCGATATCGTCGCCGAGACCTTCGGCGGCCATCATCTCGATTTCATCGGCCAGCATAATAATCTCGTTGCTCACCTGCTCGATCACCGCTTCGTTGCGCAAGCGTCCTTCATGGTAGTACCAGGCGCATCCCAGGAGAAACAACAGCGCGAGGCACGCTGAAAACATGAGATGAGCGACAACGCCGCGTACGGCGCCGTGTATTTGTTGGTTGTCCTTCATCAGATTGAAGAGCAGCCCGCCGCCGGCGGCGCTGTAACCTACGCCAACGGTCGCTTCCCAGCGGTTATTCGCGCCGTGCTCGCCACATTTTTCGAGTATGGTCTGCGCGCCCTTTATCTGGTCAATGACAGAGATGGTGTCCACCGGGCAGTCGAGGATATCCTCGAACACGGCGATCTCGTCGCTACGCATGTCAATGCCGGTAACGGAAAGCCTGGCTATTGCGCCTTCACCGCGCCATTGGGCCAGAAATGCGCGTAAGGTGTTTTGCACTTCTCGGGCCGCGCCTGAAGGATTGTCTACGATGTTTTCAGCGCCAAAATGCAGGTGTCGGAAAAAGGCAAGGGCGTTGTTGAACATAATGGCCAGCACGGTATTGCTATCACGCACATGCAACACAGCGCGCAGCCCACGCGCGTTTTTCTGTGTCGCCTGCCATAGGGCGGTGAGCCCTGCGGCATCCACGGCGGCAAGTTCGGGTTCCACGCCCGCGGCATCAAGGATGGCGAGTTGTCCTTCCAGATGCGTACGCCGCGCGCCAACGGCGAGCACCTCGGTTGTCCCGTCAATTTCCGTGATCGTGTTATGGTCGAGAAGCAACTCTTCAAGTGGGAAGGCCAGGTGCGGTTCAATCTCGAATGGCACGGCCTTGGCCACACGGTTCTGCCCCTTGAATGGTATGGTAAGCGCCCGCACAATCGTAAAAGTGCTGGGCACACAGAGTACGTAGGTGGCGGGGTGTATATGTAACGCGTCCAGCAGTTCGTCCAGGGCTTTCACCATCGCCGCGAAACGGTCTTCCGCTGATTCGTACACGGCGGTGCGTGCTTGCGCCTCGAGGATGCGCGGTCGCTTGCCGCCTGTCTTTATGACGGCAATACGGACTTCATCGCCCGCAAATTCGATAACGCCTATTTTTGCGGTTACAATCATAAGGTATTCCATTGGTCGGCAGAGCCGACATTTATGTCGGGGCACAATCCCCGACCAGTACAATTAAAGAACGTAAGTATACCAAGTAAGGCGGACAGAGAAAAAGAATGGGATACCGCCGCGCCCGCCGCGCCCCCATTTATATTAGTCACAACGCATCAGGTACATAGGAACAACGCACTGGACGTAAACACGTTGACGTGGACTATTGAACAACTTTCCAATCGAGGATGCGGAACATCTGCCGTGATACATCATAAAACTCCTGCTCGAGGGCAGCGCCCAGCTGCGACAGGGATTCTTCTATTTCCCGTTCGTCATAAGGGTGGCGAAACACATAGGCTTCCACTCGCACCATTGCTTCGTCCATCATGCCATCGCCGTAAATTCGGAAACAGTTGCTGTTCACGCGAAACATTTCTGACAGCGCTTCGCTTTGGCGCAGCCGCTGTTCTTCGCGCGGCGTCAGTTCCTGTTGTACGCCCGGCTGCTGTTGCAATAGGCCAGGAGGTTGTCGTCTCTGTCGCGTTGGTGGCCCCGGCTCTACCGCCGGCAGCGGGATATAATTGCGCAGTTGCCCCACTTCTTCAAAGGGCGCTTGCCGCGCTTCGTCATAAATTTGCTCGGCTATCATCACGTCCAGGTTGCCGGTGTGACCGGCAATAATGGCGGCGATTACGTCCTCGTGGGCTGTATTGACATTCACCCTGCCGCGCCAATCGCCGTGAACAGTCAAGTATTCCGACAACGGAAGTTGATCCTGGTTGGCGTTGCCAAAGTATATTTCCGGTGTGATGCCTTTGATAAGCAATAGTTCTTCGATAGTGTCCATGGGCCCGTTCTTGCAGGGGTACGGATTCTCGAGCCTGGTGTAATAATCATTTTCAGCGCCATCAGGTTCCTGCGCGTCCATGTCGCCGTAATCCAGCCAATCAATAATCGCGTCCACCGGATCGAAGCCGCTGCTGTCGCGTAGCAGGAAGAATTGGCGCAACGCCTCGATCAACGGCTCGTTGCGCTCTTTGACGCCATTGTTGTATAGCAACAGGGCGTTGAGGTTTATTTTTCCGTATTCATCAGCAATCGCCGTGCGCATGGACGCCTCGTTCAATGCCTGGAAAGCGGCGCCGTCCGCCCATTGCTAACCGTCCATTTCGCTGTCCACCGGCGGCATGCCGGACTCCATCATATCAGCGTATTGCTCCGCCAGTATCATCATGCCGCTCACAACAGCGGAACGCGCCGCAAGCTGCGCCTGAAAGTCCGTTCCCTGATTTTGCGCAAAGGACGCGTCAACCTCCATTTCATACAGAAAACCAAACACGAGCACCGCCAGCAGCGCGACAAACACGAGCGCGAGTATCAGCGCCACGCCGGAATCCCGGCGGGCTATTGACGCCCTGTGATTTTGTGTGGTTATCTTATTTCGCATGGTGTTCCGCAATGTCCTCATAATTCCTCATAGGCTTCGAATCGCAGATGATTGAAGTCCGGGAAGGGATATTCAACGTTCCTGCCAAGGGGCAATGCCATCATGACCTCGAGATCAGGATGTTCGGTGGAATTGATGCCGCGTTGCATCTCTTCTCTTCGCTCTTCTTCATTGCGCGGGAAATTTATTTTGAGCCAGACGCCGTCGGGCAGGCGCCGCTCCTCGAGGGAGTCCCACTGCTCCACCCACTCCTGTTGATTGCCGTCGTAGTACTGGATGTCCATGGAGGCAACGGGCACAGCGCGTTCATAAGTATCCCATTGGCCGTCGCTCGTACGTGAAACAAAATCCTGTGATTCCAGCTGTAGCGGTTCCTCACGAATCAGCAGAATGGCGCCGGGGCGTGATTCATCATAAGGCAGGGCATCCGCAACAATATCGCTTACCTCGTTGCGATCCACCAGTTCGTATGTAACGACTTTTGACAGGCCGGGCAATGATCTGGCGCCGGGCAGCGGAAGCGATGTGGCAAAACGCAACGTATCGGCGGGCCCGTATGGCCCTTCGCCATCTTCGCCCAAAAACTGGTATTCGGGTTGGATGCTTCCGGCGTCGGCGTAGACGCCTTGCAGGTTCACAGATAGATTGCGCCATACAATTTGTTGAAATCGCAATCGGTCCGCGCCGTCCCGGGCCAAGGCCATGGTGTTTGTCACCGAGTAGAAACTGAGCTGAACAAGCCCCACAATGATTATCAGCACGGTGACGGAAACCAGCAGTTCCAGCAGCGTAAACCCGGACTGCGAACCATGGGGTTGCGGTGGTTTTCCGCCAGCGCGGTTCTGTATGGCGCGACATAAACGCATATTAGCGCGACACCTGTACCGTGGTTTGCATTTCCGGGTTCCTGAAAGTGTAAAATTGGAGACTGACGTTGTCGCCGTCGGGCGCGATCAGGGTTGCGGCAACGGTAAAAAATTCGACATCAAGCATAAAGGGGTTGTCTGAATCGCCCATTGGCTGCGCTTCATAAGACCAGCTGTAGCCGGGAAACCTGGGTCCAAAATCGCCGCTGTCGCTCAATTCCTCGGCCACAACGCCCATCTCGGCGCGGGCCGCCGTAATCTCCAGCAACATCCGCGCATTCACCTCTTCCTGGGTCATCAGATGCAGCTGCAGGGCGCCATGATGCGCGTTGACCAAAACAAACATGCCGCCGCCAAGAATCGCCAGAGCCACCAGCACTTCGGCCAGTGTGAAGCCCTGTTCAGAGCTGGGTCTGTTATATGGGCGTCGCGTATTCATCGTGTCAATCCCAGCGCCCTTCCCTGGATATGCCGCGACCCGTAAGGGGGTTCCATAATACGGTGTAGTAGTCGCCATCGTCGTTGCGCAAATACAAGGCGACCTCATAATTCAATCCCAGGGGCGACACATCAATTTCAATTAGTCCGCGTGCGGCAGCGCTGCCTTCAATGCGGACGCTGTCAATTCGAACGCCTTCGGGCAATCTGTAGCGCCGCAGTATGGGATCGGCAAGCTCCTCCTCATACGGTTCATCCCAGGAAAGGGTGAAGTCGCTATCGAATAAGGGGCCTATATCGCTCAAAATCCCCGAATCATGTATCACATTCTGGGCGCGCGCATAAATCAGTTGCCGGTGTCGCGTGTTAAATTTATCATACATTTGCGCGTCCGCTTCAGTGGGATCGAAGCCGTCTGGCAAGGCGCTTGATGCGCGCTGGTCGCCCTGGGCGCGCGCGGCCAACATCTCGGAAATATCGGCGGACGAATGAGCGCCGGAGGAACGGAAATTAGAAAACATGCCCAGGTGGTCCATCGAATCCTCGATATCTGCCGAGGCGTCCGGGTACACCATGCGCACGGCGTAGTATTCTTGTGCGCCGAGGTCTATATATACAGTAACATCATCGCCAAACAGCGCCGCCTCGGCCACCAGACCAGAACCATAGTTTGCCAACCGACGCGCTTCGGCATCCAGCTCGGAAAAAATAAGCAGCGGCATCAGCTGGGGCAGGGCCACCGAGGCGATCACTCCGATGATCACGATGACGACGCATAGTTCGACAAGGGTGAATCCGTTACGTCGTTTTGTGCGCCACTGATGCGGCGGCGCCTCATGGTTGACGCAGTGTCTATAAGTCATCGCTTGAAATGTCGGCATTTATGCCGTCGCCGCCCGGCGTTCCGTTCGCCCCATAAGATACAATGGTGTAGCGGCGTGCGTCATGCTTGGTGTAGACGTACGTATTGCCCCACGGGTCCTGTGGAATGCGCGGCGGGTCCATGAATTCTGCGACTTGTTCCAGGGAATCCGGCAGGCGCCGGTTGTTGCGCAACATGTAGGCGGTGACAGCGCCTTTTAGCGCCCGAATCTCGGCCTGCGCCTTTGCCTGGTCCGCGTCGTCCAATGCGCCGAACAGGTAAATACCCGCTGTTGTGGCCAGCAGCGCAATGATTGCGACCACAACCATTAACTCCACCAGGGTAAACCCCGCCTGTCCGTTACGGCGTCGGCTGTTACGCCTTTGCTCAGATTTGTGCATTGTGCTCACGCTCCTATTGTTGTGCTTAACTGGAAAATCGGTAACAGGATAGCCAATACCAACAGGCCAACAACGAGTCCCATCACAATGATAATAAGAGGCTCGATGAGCGCTACGAGCGCGTCAATGGTAAGACGCACATCCTCGTCAAAGGTATCGGCTATTTGCAGTAACATGTCTTCTATTTCACCGCTCCGTTGGCCCAATTCGATCATGTGAATCATCATGGGCGGGAACAATCCGGTCTCTTTGAGCGGCTGCGCAAGATCGCGGCCACGACGTACACCTACTTTAACGTCATCCATGCAGTTTTGGATGAAGCTGTTGCCCAGAATTGCGTTCACAACCTCCAGCGCGGGCAGCATCATGAGGCCGCTTTGCAGCATGGTGCCCATGGTGCGCGCGAACCGGGCGCATACAAGTTTTAAGTGCAGAGGCCCGTATAATGGAAAGGAAAGCTTAAGTTTGTCCCATTTGTTTCGCCCTTGCTCACGCGATACCCATAATCGCCACAGCAGATAAAGCAGCGCGAAAAAGAGCAGAACCGCCCACCAATAAGCGCCGGCCCAGTCGCTGAAGGCGATCAAGGCGCGGGTGAGCCCGGGAAGATCCGTGCCCTGACGTTCAAACATACGGGTAATCCGGGGAACAATCACCATAACCAGAAATACGATTATGCCCAGGGCAAAGAACCCCATGAAGACAGGATAGGCCAGCGTACTCATAATCTGCGAACGCAATTTGGACTGGCGCTCGAGAATGTCGGCCAGGCGCAGCAACACCTGCTCAAGGGTGCCGCTCGCTTCGCCCGCGCGCACCATGTTCACAAACAGATCGGAGAACACCTTGGGATGTTCGCTGAGCGCGTCGCCCAAACTTCTGCCGCTGTTAACCTTGTCGCGCACTTCGTAAATGGTTGTGCGCAATTTTGGGCGGCTGGTCTGGTCAAGCAAAGCGTTCAGCGCCTCGAGAACGGGCATGCCCGCGCGCAGTAGCACGGCGAGTTGTCGCGTCATCAGCGCGATGTCCCGCAATGATACGCGTCCCTGACCCGAGGAGAAGCGCCGACCGATGCTGCTCGCTGTCATCGCGCCCGCGCCCGAAGTATCCTCGGTGACGTCAGTGGGATAAAGCTCCTGGTCGCGCAGTTTCTGACGCGCCTGCGCGGCGCTCTCTGCGTCAATGACGCCCCGGGTCTTTTTTCCGGTGC
>SLFT01000178.1 GCA_007124105.1 Candidatus Hydrogenedentota bacterium
ACCGGCGTCACGTCAAGTTCGATTACAATGCCCGCGTGCGGAATGGTATCCCACGATTCATAAGTTTTATGGGCCACAACCCTGCGCTGAATATCAAAAGGCGTCTGTTGCATATTTTTTTCCTTCATCTACTAAGACTAGAACGACATCGAAGTCTTGTACGTTTGCGTGGCACTATTGATGAGAAAATGGGGGTGACACAACGCTTGTAAAAGCGCAATGTCAGAAATGGGGGACGAGAGAATAGAGGCCTTCGCAAAAAAGAGCGCGGCGCCCTGCGCATGGGAAGTCCTCTATTGCCGCAAAGGCCCTGACAGAACAATACGGGGCTGCCTGTCCGTTAGAAATGTCGCATGACAACCAAAATAGCGCGCAAACCCGTTGCTATCGGGGCACACTACTTTCCTCGATTTTCCAGTTGTCGCGCGATCTCTTCAGCCTTGATGTTGTCATAAAATTTCAACAACCTTATACCGAGGAACCAATGCAGAATGAGGGCAAAACCCCATCCGAAAAAAGGCCATTGGACCCAAAGGTGTTGCGGCGTCGTCAAGAGATTGATCGCCACAAGAAGTATAATTACAAATACGAACAAAGTCACATGGAGATACAACGCGAACCGTATCCTGGTGCGACACAAGGCCCGGGTATAAATCTCTTCCTTCTCGTCCAGTTCGATAGTATCGCTGGGACCGTGACCAATGTCCAAAGCTCCTGCCTGTTCATGCTCGTGACTGTCCATTATTCATCTCCTTGCGAAAATTCGTGTTGCTCTTCAAGTTGTGATTGGATATTGGCATAACAATTGTCGCAAACCAGGCGCGCCGGCGGCGGCGGGCCACAAGCCAGTTGGGCGTTCTCGCCACGAGGCAGCGACTTGTCGCAGACCGCGCAACGGCTATCCTGCAGGGTGACAACATCGGTGAACGCCGTCGTGGCAAGAAGGAACCCGGGCGACCCGTCGTTCAAGTCTGTCGCGGAAAAACGCTCCACCAGGTAACAGCGCACAAGGTCCGACACAGACATTTCGCGGGCCGCGGCCTCTGCCTTTATCTGGTCCAATATATCGCTTTCCACTCGCAGATGCAGTACGGCATCCTTTTTGATCTTCCGGTCAAACCATCGTTTCTTCTCAACTTCCTGCTGGAGTTGTCGCGCCGCCTTCAGGTTGTCCTGCTTCATTGGATTCACTCCTTGTTGGCTGCGGGAGACGCCCTGACAGCGCCTTCCCTGCATCATGGCCTGGATAACGTCCCGAAACACAACATGCCCTGCGTCTTCTCATGCCTTTGCTTCAATCCCTCAGGCCACTTGGCGCCTGTGGGGGGCATTCATTTCGAGGCCTTTGCGTCCAAGCATGTATACCATTGTAACACATTGGGTATACAAAGTCAAGCGTTTCGAGTAGATTTTTACATGAGGCAACAGGGCATGTTGTAGCGCCCCGGAATATAAATCAAGGGGTGGGAATGTATGTCCGCTGTGTGGGTGGGCGCCAATGTAGATGCGGCATCCGTCCATCCCGCCAATACGGTCAAGACCGTCCATCGGGAGCGGCGCCATCTGTTTAGTCCAATGCCATCAGACCGTGTCCGACGATCCAACAATAGAGCAAGTCCTCAGAGCAGTTCTTCGGGATGCTCGCAGAGATGCAACAATGTCTTAAGAAAACCTGCGCCATGAACAAAATCCAGCGCCCGATGGTCTCCATAACAGGTGAACGGCATCATATCGCGTACTACAAATTCATGCTCGCCATTTTCCTTAGTTCTTACCACCGCCTGCTTTTGAACGCCCGCAAGCCCGAACGCCGCCACTGCCGGCGGAATAATTTCCATTAGTGCAACATGGCAACGCAAGCCCGGCATCAAACTGCCAATGTTGGTAACCAGAAAACTGGACTCGAGCAGGTCGTCGGCGACCAGGCGGTTTGTCTCTGGTATCTTGTAATACTGTTCACGTTCATGCCGCGACGGTAGAGCAACGCGCTGCGTACTCGCGAAATTGGCCCACAAACGGCGCAACACCGTAAACAGGTGTCCTTTGCGCAGCCGTTGCCAGGTATCTTTCAGGGCGGCCTCGTACAACAATAAATCAATATTGGTGTTGTTGGCGCGTCTGGCAAGGGCTTCCATGGCCTCGCACACTTCACGCAGGGATTTGCCGCCCACATCGCGCAGCACCGGCGTAATCATGCGCTGCGCCGGCGTCATCATCGGCATGGCAATATCTATCTGGTCGCGATAATGGATATTCCCGACGTTGTTGCGGCGGTTGTACTCTATATATGCGTTCATGTCGGGCGCGTTTTTTATGGATTCAGCGATAAGTTTAAGCATGACAGAATTAATGGTAAGACGCACATCGCTGTATTCAGACGTAATCCGCAGTTTTTCGACAAGCGCCCTCACGGCGGTGACGTCCAGATCAATCACGATACCGACATGGGGAATGGTGTCCCACGATTCAGAAGTCTTGTGCGCAACTACTCTTCGTTGAATGTCAAAAGGCTTTGATTTCATAAGTCTCTTTCTTGGGTTGTGCGGGGTACGCCCGCAATCCAGAACAGCATATTCGGAAACAATCGGAAATCGAACGGTTCAGCGCTGCATTTCATTTCGTCCATAAAGAAACCTGGTGATACACGCTGAACAACGATACGATTGTTCATGAAAGGTGTTTTAGTTGCTTGCGGTTTTGCGGCGACAGCCGCGCGCATGCAGAAATAGGCTGAAGGAAGCACACCATACAGGTATGACGTTGTTCACCTGCATATAGTGTGTGTAAGAAGCCTTGCGCGGTACATACCATTGCACCGCGCACGGCGTGGAAGGCAAGATAGTTTCAGGGCAGTTATGTTTCAGCGGCGCCGCTGACGCCGTACTGTCTACCTGGCCGCCGCCTCGTATGCTGCGAACGCTTCGGCCACATTGGCGTCCGACGCGTCGCCGCGATGCACATATAGCCTGTACCGCAATGTTACGGCATCCCCGGGCCGCATTTCGTAAGGCTGAATATGCGGCCAGGACTGTCCAAGGAAGCCATAGTGCCGGAGAATCCAGCCGTGGTGGGGATAATCGGGATTGTCCGGATGCTGGAAGATGGCGACGCCGGATACGACATCGCCGTCCGGCTCGGTGGCGTAGGAGACATCAACCCAGGGCGAATGCAGCGGTTCGTCGGCCACATCCTCGTCGGCTTCGCGCGGTCCCGCTGCCGAGGTGAACGAGAGCGGCTTGCGCGTGGCGTCCGGGCGCAGACAAAACCCGCCGTAGCCCTTGTCGTCCGTACCGCTGCCGCGCAACACAAACAATTCATCGGCAACATTGGTAAAGGTAAGATCAAAATCAACGGCACGCGCATCGTCCGCCTCGGGATGCACCACAAAGCGCACCTCCTCGCGGATGATGGGCGTGTCCGGGTCGTCGTCAAATACCCAATTGTTCACTACAGCAATCGCGACACGGTCATCCTCGACAGTCTTCTCAACCCATTCGTCATGGACATGACGCGCATCGGTGAGCGCCCACACATTGATCTCACGGTCGCCAATGGTGCTGTCCGGCCAGGTCCAGAATACGCCGCGGTGGTGTAAATGGTCCAGGGGAAAATCCTGCGTTAATACTTCGCCGTCAAGCCCATACAACGGATGGATATAGCAGGCGCGGCTGAAACGTTCGGGAACCAATCTCGGGAGTTCTCCCGGTTGGTATCGGTACGTCAACACGGGCGCTTCATTATCAAGGATCGTAAGCGCGGCGCCGTCGTCTTCAATGGTAAACACGCCCTGAACCAGCGACGCCATCATTATGCCTGCAAGACCAAGATACATCATACCATATCCCTTCCGTGTGCTGCTGCCGTGACACAATAGTAACAACAGCAAGTTATACTGACATAAGACGCTATGCGGTAACCAGTCAACACCGGCTATCCGCCTCTGTTTCTACGTCCAGTCAACAAGTTTCAGGTTCTACTTCGCACATATTGCCAGGCCTCTCGGCAAGCCTTTGAAAAGCCTGGTAATATATGCGAGTTAAACATCATGATCGGGACCGCGCCCCACATTGTCTTCCAGAGCGCGCAGCCGTTCGCCCATCATCCTGTCGGCGATGCGGGCCACCTGGCGCTCAAGCCACATGGCTGTTTGCCCGCCTTCGCGGTAGTCAGCGGGCCCGTAAGCGTTCACGCGCCCTGCGTCCAACAACGCGTCCACCTGCGCAAAATGGCGCGGCGAGCCCGTTTCGTACACCGCGTAGGCCAGTCCGCCGTGGCGGCGTATAACCGAGAAACTCGGGATGTCGCTGGGACCATCCGCCACGTATATCATATTGCGTACAGGTACGCGACGGTCCTCCTCGGGCAACATATCATTAACGGAAATGTCGGGGCGCTTGTTGACCCCCTTGTTAATTTCGAAGATGGCGCGCGTCTTGGTGGTATTGTCCAGCAATCCGGCAATCTGCGTGATTTCGCCCGGTTCGGGGCAGTCATCGAGGCGCAGTTTGGGCGGCGCGGGCGCTTCAATAAACTCGCTTGCCCACACCCCGCTCAGATGGGGCGCGATGGCCGAGCCGCGTATCATCTCGGCGAGCCCTGTGCTGACGACATAATGTTCCAGCCGCAAGTCGCCGTCCTGATAATTTGGCGCGTCAAGAATAGCCTTCAACCGCGAGAAGATACCAGGGATGCCGTCGTAAAATTGAATCTGAGCGCCCAACTCGCGCAGGACCGCGTTCGACAGTCCCGGCATTACACCACATCGCCCGTAGGTAAGCAAATGCCCCAGATAGCAGGTGTCGCGCTGTACTGTAATACCCGCGCGCGCATAATACGCCGGCAAAGCATTAACTTCACGCCAGAACGCCGCTTCATCCACGCCGTAACGTTCGAAAAGTGGCGTTTGCATGTAATGGGGCGACAGGGTCTTGTCAAAATCCCAGATAACAGCGATGACGTTTTGTAGAAACAGGCTTTTGCTCATGGTCTTGTGCGTCCTTGGTATGTCAAAGTATACCCTATCTGACGGAAAGGTGTACAGGCGGGGCTACCGTTTTTTCTTATCAGGGGAACACGAAGGACGCACCACCTCCAGGAAGAGGTCCAGAAACGCTTCAGGCGTACGGTTTGCTTTTTTATTCTTGTTGAAAGCGCGCACCAGTGTGTTGTAATCCTCCTGATGCGTTTTGTCCTGCAGATACAGATCGTACAACGGGCCTGTGTCATAGCGTCCATCGCGATGGCGCGGACATCCCACATCGGTATGCAGCGAGAACCCCGCAAACTCGTCATCCCGCGTTTCGCGCAGTTTGAAGGGGTACAGGCGACACAACAAAGGGCGGTGCTCGTAAATGGTACAAAATTTTGTCTGCTTGTCCAGGAAAAAGCAGCCGACCTGTTCGTCGCGCTGTAGCGCCATAATAAACCGTTCATCGCCCACAAGCAGCCAGGTGGGATCGTTCTTTGTCACTCCCGTAATTTCGTCCGGGCACAAGAATTCGAGAAAACGGGCGGGATCAGCGCCGGTATTCACGGCGATGCGCAACACATCCCAGGGCGTGGGCAGGCATACGACCTCGGTACAACAATGGCCGCAGTGATGACAACTGAAGTTTACGTGATAACGTCCCATCATTATTCCTTCTATGTCTATTGCCGTATAATGTCGTAACTGGCTATCAATAGACCTCAAAAGTGGATTGTAGGTGACGGCAACGTGCTACAGCAGAACAGATGGTTCCGCTTCGCTTCACCCACCCTTGTACGCAAAATTTTTCGTTCAAAAGACGTCATGCCAGCCAGTTGCGACGCGTTTTGCTCAGGCCGCCGGCTGACAACATGCCGGAACATGTCGAAACGGACGATGGGATATACCGCCTGGCGAGCCGTGGTCGTAAAATCCACGGGCGTAAAACCAACAAATGCCTGCGCCCATAGGGCGCAGGCTGGGATGCGGTTACACAATTCAGGGGATATGTCAGGTGGCACGGCCTCGCGCTTTTACACGGGCGGACTTACCGACGCGATCGCGCAGGTAATAGAGTTTAGCGCGCCGCACACGGCCTTCACGAGCGACCACCACTTTTGCGATACGCGGCGAATGCAGCGGGAACACACGTTCAACGCCTTCGCCGAAAGCGACGCGACGCACAGTAAACGTGGCTGTGGGACTTTCCGCGCCCTTGCGCGCGATGACCACGCCTTCAAATACCTGAATGCGTTCTTTTTCTCCCTCAACAATGCGGAAATGTACGCGCACCGTATCGCCAATATTGAACTTGGGCACGTCCTGGGGCGCTTTACACTGTTCTTTTGCGTATTCCTGCACTATGTTCACGACTCGTTCTCCTTTTCCGTCATCGGCGTTTCTGCGCCGATTTCGGCTAGTAATTTCAGGTCTTCTTCCGACAACTGTTGCAACAACTCGGGCCGGCGCGCGCATGTTGCGCGAAGCGCTTCCTTGCGTCGCCACCGTTGTATGGCCGCATGGTTGCCTTCGAGCAACACAGACGGCGCGGCATCTCCCCGGAACAGAGACGGACGCGTATATTGCGGAGGCCCGAGCAGCCCGTGGTAGAACGAATCGGTATCCACCGATTCCCACTTGCCGACCACGCCGGGCAACATACGGCTCACCGCTTCGACAACCACCAGCGCGGCGACCTCGCCGCCGCTGAGCACATAATCGCCAATGGATATCTCATCCGTGACCACCTGCTTCGAAACCCGTTCGTCCACCCCTTCGTAACGCGCGCAAATAAGCGTCATGTCGCGCAAACCGGCCAGTTCACGCGCCACCTGCTGCGTAAACACGCGTCCTCGGGGCGATAATAATATCACATGTTCCAGGGAATTAACATTGATTAAACTGTCTATCGCTTCAACAAGCGGCTCGCACCGCATCACCATGCCGGCGCCGCCGCCATAGGGCGTATCGTCTACAGTACGCCGCCGATCATGGGCAAAATCGCGCGGATTCGTTAACGCCACCGTCAACAAACCCGCGTCCAAAGCGCGTCCCAGCACACCAATGCGCAACATTGGCGCCAGCGCCTCGGGAAACAATGTGAGGACATCAATCCTCATAAGCTGTCCTACGTCGCGACTTGCGACGAGTTTCCGTCACGGTCATCGCCTTCGAACACCAGAAACGGCGTCGGATCATTTACGGTCATGACGCCCGCTTCCAGATCAATATCCCTTATAAACGCATCTGTAAAGGGTGCGACGGCCATAATCATATCAGCGCATTGCAACCGTATTACGCCGCCGGCGGCCGTATCCAACGTCTCCACAACAGAACCAACAAAAACGCCCGTCGCCGTGACAACACGCATCCCCGTCAGTTCGTGCAGCATGGGAAACGCATCAGCATGAGAACGCCGTGAAACCGCCGGTACCATCACATTGGCGCCCTTCAACCCGGCCGCCATGTCGCGGCTAACGCCCGGCGTTAATTCAACTATCGCGTCCACGCCGCTTACGCGCACATTTGACACGCGCAGTTGTAAGGGCGCATCCGCACCCACTGCCAGCCACAGATGCTCACGGTCAGCAAACTCATGCTCATTGCCGGCCGCCATGGAAACGCACATCCGTCGCCGCGCCACATTTACCGCAGCAACCTTGCCAATATGCAGCCACGCATCGGGCATAACGGGTTATTC
>SLFT01000168.1 GCA_007124105.1 Candidatus Hydrogenedentota bacterium
AATCCACTTCTTCGTTCAATTCGAGGTCGACAATGTTCAAGGAGCTGTCGTCGGGATAGTGCTGTATGTTGCCTGTTTCATCCGCGCCCCGGATAGTGAGGCACAGCCACTGTCCCTGGCGCTCGTTGAGAATTTTCTGTAACGTAGAATCTCCAAAGGGACTCGTGCCGCGCAGGGCATCGGCGCGCCAGCTGCTTTCCGCGATGACGTCGCCTAGCTCGCCATCCGCGTTTGACTGATACAACCGAAAATTGGCCAAAGGCGCGCAGCCCGGTTTCGCGTCGGGCAGGTCTTCAAAGGGCCGTGAGAGCCGCCAATAAATCTCGGGGTTCTCAACGTTCATATCAACCTGGGAGCGAAATTCCGCCCGGGTACGGTACAGCCAGTGCAGGTTAATGTTGTGGTAGTTGTCCGTTTCCGTTCTGTTGCCCGCGCGGTCCGTGGCTTCAAGTTTGAAGCGCGCGCGGAAAGGTTCAGAAGCGTATCCGAACTGCGCATTCCATGTCGCGGTAAGCGTATCGCCCAGAGGCAGACCGGATGTTGCGACAAATGCGGCTTCGCCGTATTCAATGGCCACGGAAGAACCGTTCCAGCGTGCTGTGCCGCGGTTATTCGGCGGATCGGGGTAAAAGAAGGGGCTCCAATTTGTCAGGGAAGTTGAAACAAACCCCGCAGTCTCAACATAGAATACATTATTGTCGGCGTCCCGTGGATAGGGGTCCGTAAACTGCGCCTCAAGCATAACGTCAAGAAACGGAGGCAGTGGCCCGTCGGCGCCGGCTGCGGTATAGGGGTCATCATAGCGCGACCCGGCGTTGAGATAGACATGCATGTCTGTAAAGAGGAAACTGCCCATATTTTTGGGGATAATGATGGGATCGCTTGGCGTCCAGTTGGTTGGCGTCATGCTGTGTGGCGCAGTGATGAGCGCGGTTGGCGGCACACGGTCGCCTGAAATAGTTGGGGAGCCCGCTGCGGCGTCATTAACAGGTACATGTTCCACAATATCCAACACCGGCGCAATGGTGTCAATAAGTATGTCGCATGTTTCCAGTCCCTCCCCTGTGGGCAGTCCATCAATGACGGAAACAAAGTACGCGCGCCCGTCCGTGCAAATGGGCGTACTCCCGTCGGCGGCGAGGTTGAAGGGTTGTGAAAAGCGAAAGTCAATACTCATGGAGCCGCCGAGACGGTCAGTATAGGAAACGCGCCGAAGCACAGCGGGATCGAACAAGTCAATATACAACGCCGGATCATTTGTGTTGCCGGGCGTATCCAACAACGGCATCTCGGGGATTAGCAGCACGGACTCCAGGAACATGAGGTTCCGACCGATAAGGGTCAGGGTTGCGTCCTGGTTTGCCCCGATAATTTCGGGTCTGATGACGCAGCCGGTCACGCCTGGCCTGAAAAAGGCGCCGGCCAACACGCACAGGCTCATATTGACATCCAATGACGTACGCGCTTCTTCGGGATCGCCGTCGTATTGGCGCATGGCCCGGTTGTCGCCATCAAGGGACGTCATCCAATAAAAATCACAGCCGGCGTTATCGGGTTGCCGCAGTCCTACCCAACCGTCCATTTCGTCCATAACGCCATCAAGAACAAAGAGATAACGATATTGGGTCACGGGTACACCGAATACTGTATAGGTCGCTCCCGGCGTTATATCAATGATGCCGCCCATAAGCTGTTCCACGGTCTCCGAGGCGTTTGCCAGATAATAGACCGCGAGTTCATGGGTCGGATCGCACGCGACCATCTCGTCCGCATCTTCATCGTGTCGCAACCATACGCCCCACCATTCGAGGGCGCGTACTTCGTCTTCGTCGTCTACATACTCATACAGGTAACCGTTGGCCTCGGTGTACAGCGGGCGCGGCGTGGGTTCGTCATCAGGATGAATCGGCCGCTGCGCGATAACAGCGCCTTCCGGGCATTCGTCCGCGGGTATTGTGGGTTTCACAAATACCGCCGCGGAATCGCCGCGACAGGCGTCGTCAGTACGGATGATAATGTTGCTGAGCCGCTCACAGGGCGGTCGCGGTTCGATAATGTAGGGGTACAGTCCGGACTCGAAGTCGCCATTCGGAAACAGATTCATGGCCATAGCGAAAGCCGGATAGGTTTCATACAGAACGGGCGTGATATAACTCAGCGTGAAATCATCCGCAATGATGCGCGAACCGGCCACGGCGGCGCCCACACGCGGGCGTCCGGCCCGACCCAGCAGGTGCGCGGGAAGGGTATAGTAGAATCGGGCGCACGGCTCGCATACAGGCTCTTCGTCTTCCCCTTCAACTTCCCCTTCAACTTCCCCCTCGCCTTCACCTTCGTCCATCTCTTCACAACCACATGCTTGAATGTCTTCAATACCAATACGCTCCCAGTTCTCCGCATCATCCCGCAGAACAGTATCCTCGAATTGAAGCTGGACATAGTCGTCTGTGCCGTCATCCTGCGTCTGGCATAGGCTCACGGCCATGTACGGCGTTTGTACGCCGCCGAGACGCGCAACGTAGTGCTGCGGCGCCGGGTCGGGCGGGTCGTCTTCATCGGGCGCCAGCAGCAGCGGCATCAGGTTTAACCGACGCAGGTTTACAATACCCATGCCGGTCATGTCCTGAGACGAAGCAAGATTGGTCTCGAACTCGAAATATCCAAGGGAATCGCGCAACCCGGGAACCGCCAGTCCGCTTGCGCCTATTTCCACAGCGCCGATTAACACCAAACTGGGGTTGGGTACGTCCGTGCGCGAGGTCATCTCAATGCTAACGGCCACCGCTTCATCGGCGGCAATGGCAAGGCCGCTTATAGAAATCTCCCAGCGTTCCCAGTAGAAGGGGTCTGATTCGGGGATTTCTTCGGTAAGTGTAAGCGTCCTGGTCGGGTCGTTGTCCACCCGCACACGCACCGTGATACGGTCATCGGCATTGCCGCTTTTCTGTATTGACTGACGCCAGATGTATAACATGTCAGGGGCGTCTTCATCATAAGGGAAAAACTCACTGTACACCCGCTCAGTTACCAGAGATGGCGGTACAAGCGGCGTGTAGGCCTGTTCGGTGGACAACATGCAAAGCTGCGGCGCCTGGCCAAGGTGTTGGGCGGTTAGCGCCGTTGCGTAGGGGACATACGACGTGGGCGACGCGGAAGCGCTGCCGTGAAAGACGCCCCCCGCGAGCGCAATAACCGCGCCCAGAATCCAAAGAAATAATGCTTGCCGCGACATTTATACTGGTCTCCTGAATTATTTGTCCATGAAAGCCAAACACGCCCCGCGCATGGCACACGCCGTACCAAAACCATCGGCGCACACCTATCGCCCTGTCTGCGTCTGCCTGCCGTTGAAACATGTCTACTTAGACTATACCTGATAGCAGGTAAAAAATCAACTAAAAAGGACGTTGCGCCACGCGCAAAACCCCGCAGTAGCAACAACTTCCCGGGGTGTTGATTGCGGTTTGGGCGCTTTGAGATACTACGCTTTGTCCGGGGCGTTGCCCAGCAGCGATGGTGGTTGCGGCACAGCCCTATTTTCTTGGAATCAGTCCAGCCTTTTTGCGGCAAACAGGATGTTATTATGGTTGAATCGAATCAGACATTGGATGCACCGCCTGCGGGAACAGTCGTATTACTGCGCTGTAAGGATTATGACGCGGCGCGCGTGGCCGAAGTTGTTGCCCGGGGCATTGCGATGCTTGGCGGCGTTGCCCGTTTCGCCACGGCCGGCGAGCGTATTCTGCTGAAACCGAATCTCCTGGTAGCAAAACGCCCTGAACGCGCCGTTACAACCCATCCGGCGGTATTTCAAGCGGTTGCTCAATTGTTTCAGGACGCCGGCGCTGTCTTGTGTTACGGCGACAGCCCGGGCTTCGGGCGTATCGAAACGATAGCGCGGCGCACGGGCATCGCCGCGACAGCGGATGCCTTGAATATCCCACTGGCTGATTTTCGAACGGGCCGCACCGTGTCTTTTCCCGATGGGCATGTCATCAAACAGTTTACAATCGCCGCGGACGCGCTGGAGGCCGACGGCATTATTTCATTGTCCAAGTTCAAGACCCACGCCCTGACCCGAATTACCGGCGCGGTGAAAAACCAGTTCGGCTGTATCCCCGGCATGTTGAAAGGGGAGTTTCATGGTCGGCTCAACAAGCCGGACCGATTCGCCGCCATGCTCGTTGACCTGAACAGGTTTTTGAAGCCGCGCCTGTACGTCATGGACGGCATTGTCGCCATGGAAGGCAATGGCCCTCACAACGGACGCTGCCGAACAATGCAGTCTTTGCTTTTTTCCACCGATCCGGTGGCGTTGGACGCTGTGGCTTGTCGTCTTGCGCACCTTGACCCGGCCCTGGTGAATACGGAAGTGTGGGGCGAACGGCTTGGACTGGGCCGCTACACGGATGTGACCGTGCTGGGCGACGATATTGAATCGTTGGCCTGCCCCGACTTTGACGTCAACCGAAAACCAGAGTTTACCGCTGACATGGTGCATCCGTTGCTGTCGCGTTTCATGAAAACCTATGTCGCGCCGCGCCCTGTAATTCGCAAAGAATCTTGCATTTGTTGCGGCAATTGCGTCACTATCTGTCCGGTAACGCCAAAAGCGCTGGCGTTCCAGGATGAGGACAAGGACGCGCCGCCCCAATACCAGTATAATAGATGCATTCGCTGTTATTGCTGTCAGGAGATGTGTCCAGAAGGCGCTATTGAAACGGAGACGCCGTTGCTGGGACGCCTGATTCACCGGTGATAGTTCCGAATGAACGTAAAAAAGTTTTGCGGGGCCTCTGAACAATGAGTTCTTCGTGTGTTGCTCACGCTTACAATGAAAGAAAAGACCATGTCAAACCAAACAATAAAAGTATCGCCGTCGCTGTTGTCGTGCGACTTCAGTCGGCTCGGGGATGAAATACGCGCCGCTGTGGACGCGGGCGCGGACATGATTCACTGCGATGTAATGGACGGCCATTTCGTACCAAATATCACCTTCGGCCCGCCGGTGCTGGCAAGTTTGCGCAGCCATTGCGAAGTGCCGTTAGACGTACACCTCATGATTGAACGTCCGGAAGAGTACGTGGCAAGCTTCGCGGACGCGGGCGCTGATATCATTACGTTCCAGGTGGAGGCGACGCGGCATCCGCATCGTCTGCTCACCCAGATTAAGGAACTTGGCTGCAAGGCGGGCGTAGTGCTGAATCCCGGTACGCCGGAGGAAAGCGTCGAATACCTGGCGAACATGGTGGACATGGTGCTTATTATGACGGTCAACCCCGGTTTCGGCGGTCAGTCGTTCATTCCCGAGATGCTGCGCAAGATCGAAAATATTCGGGCCATGATCGGCGACCGAGACTTAGAGGTGGACGGCGGCATAGACGACAAAACAGCCCCCGCCGTAATCGAAGCGGGCGCAAACGTGCTTGTAGCCGGCTCCTATGTGTTTGCCGGACAGTATTCGTATCGCGAGGCCATCGAGCGCCTGAAAGCCGCGGGGGAATGAGGGCTGCGGAATCAGCCGGATGCGGTCGGAGACGGTTGGGCGCTGTCCGACTATGTCTAACCCGAATATTTCACCAGATTTCTGTTGCGCCTGCGAATCTTACGCCATCTCAAGCACTTTGCTTGTCCGCCGACTTCGACGTGTCCCGACACGCTGTCAGCCGGCGACCTGCGCAAAGCACTTGATCTGACGCAATCTTCGCAGGCTCACGGCGAAACCTGGTGAAATATCCGGGCTAACGTGGGCTACACCCACAACCCAGAATGGACTGTGTTGAGCTGAATTGAAGCGCCGCCATGTCCCATAATATGGTTTTCACCAAAAGCCAAACAGAAAGGACAGGCAGCGCATGGACATGATAGCAACGCATTTTTAAGCAACATAGTCAAGGGGATGAATACAAAACCGCGATTGCGTTGGTGGTTGAAGTCGGGAACAAAGTAGCGTGTTAGGCTGCTTACATGGAACGCTGAGTCATCGTCTGAGATGACTTCCATGGCGCGTCGGTTTCGAGGGTGGCGTTCAGTAATGACACGTTTAGCCACGGTCTGGTTTACATATAAATTGTTGGCGTGTGACGCTTACGTTCAACCTGATCAATCTGGCGGGCAATGCGGTTAGGCGAACAGGCAACCTTGTAGGTCGCTATTGCATTCAATCTGATGCGTAAGCGGGACTTGCGCTTGGTTGATGCGGCAGCAGCGCATGAACAATGATTTTCTTGGCTTGCGTGTTGTTCGCGAAACGAACTGTTGTCGTGTTAGAATGAGGCCAGCCCCATATCTCATTGTTTTTTGTCATCATTGAAAGATGGAGTATTCATTCCATGTCGGTAAAGCATTTCTTATGGAGTACATGCAAGGCGCTGTTTGTGCCGACCTTGTTGATTGTGGCTACGATTATAACTTTTTCGTATGTTGTGTTCTCGGACATGAGCGAACTTGGCGGCATGTACGATATTTATCGTTACTACGCGCCGCTTACGTTCTTTCTGGACTCCATGATTCACTCGGGCGAGTTTCCTACCTGGAATCCGTTGACCTATTGTGGCCTTCCGAATACGGGCAACCCGCAATCGTTCTTGTTTTATCCGCCCCATTTGCTGCGTTCCCTGTTGACAATCAACCCGACGCCGGAGCGGTCAAATATCACACTGGCCGTCATGATAGGGCTGCATTTCCTCTTCATGGCCTTTTGCACCTATCTGTTGGGGCGCAGTCACGGATTGAGCCTGCCGGGAGGGTTGACTGCCGCGGTGGCCTTTGCGTTCAGCGCGCTTGTTGTGCGGCGCATGTGCGAGTATCACTTTATTACGACCATCTCCTGGTTGCCTTTGTTGTTGTTGCTCATTAAGATGGCGATAGATACGCGGGATTTCTGGCGCAAAATGGTTTTCTCCTTATGTGGCGCGCTTGTTCTTGGCTTCAGTATCATGGGTGGATTCCTGCAAATTGTTAATCTCATAGGATTGACGGCGGGCGTTTATGGTTTCTTTTATTTCCTGCTGAATACGGACTGGGCGGCCTATGGTGAAACCTGGCGCGGCTGGTTGCGTCCCTGGCTCCACAACGGCGTTGCGATGGCCTGCATCTTCGTGTTGGGTTCGCTGCTGGCTGTGGTGCTGCTGTTGCCGGCGTGGGAGCTTGCGTCGTTCACATTGCGCACCACCGGTGAGGCCACCAGCATGTACTCCGATTTGTGGTCGTGGTCGCCTCTTGACTTTTATCAAAAACTGGTGGTGTACGCCGGTATGAGTTATGAGGCGGAAACCATCCGCAATTCAGGCATTATTGCGCTGTTGCTGGCCTTCGCCGGGTTGACCCATCACCGGCGGCGGGATGTGTATCTGTTCTTGGGCTTGTTCCTGCTTTTGTTTGAATGCAGTTTTGGGCCGCCGTTGCCTTTGGGTGCATTGCTTGAACGATTTACGCCCTTTTCATTGTCGGCTTATTCGCGCGCCTATGATTTTGGGTTGTTGCCGTTGAGTCTGCTGGCGGGCTATGGCGTGGACGCCATGAGCCGCCCCATGGCCAGAAAGGGACACTCCTACGCGCGCGCTGCGGTGCTCGTGTTGCTCGCTGTGATTTTCATTGCGCCTCTCAGCGATTGGCTCGAGGAGATTACCTTTATTGAGGTGAACCGCGCAATGA
>SLFT01000107.1 GCA_007124105.1 Candidatus Hydrogenedentota bacterium
CATGCGCTTCGAGACGTAATGAAAACAGTTGTTGCCTCAGCGGAAGAATTGCCACGACATCGCGACGCGGAACGCCCGCCCATCGGCGGCCCCTGGGCGTTGGACGCGCCCATTAACCGAGGGTCGTACCTCTTCGATTTCGGCGCGCTAACCGAAGACACCGTAGACGCCTGGATAGACCTGGCTGGGCAGTTGGGCTTCACCCAAATAGACTTTCATACGGGAACGTCGCTGCGCTTTGGCGATTACACACCCAACCCGAAACTGTATCCAAGGGGACGCGACAGCCTGAAGGCGGTAATAGATAAATTGCGCGACGCGGGCATTGCCGCGGGACTGCACACCTACGCCTTCTTCATCGCCAAGGACTCGCCTTACGTAACGCCCGTGCCCGATCAGCGTCTGGGCAAAGACGCCACATTCACGCTGGCCTCGGATATTGACGATGAGGACGCAATGATCCCTGTTCAGGAATCCACGGCCGACGTGTCCATGGTGACCGGCTTCTTCGCGCGAAACAGCGTCACACTGCAAATAGGCGACGAGTTAATCGTTTTCTCGGGCGTTGCCAAAGAACCGCCTTACGGGTTTTCAAACTGTGAACGGGGCGCGCTGGGCACTGCCGCGGCGGCCCATGAAGCGGGCGCGCCGGTTCACCAGATGAAGGAATGCTTCGGGCTGTTCACACCGGACGCGGACTCCACATTGTTGACCGAAATAGCGGCGAACACGGCGGAGGTGTACAACGAATGCGGCTTCGACATGATTTACCTGGACGCGCTCGATGGCGAGGGCATTCTCGCCGGCAACGAATACGGCTGGCATTACGGGTCGAAGTTTGTCTTTGATATTGCCAGCCGGCTTGATCGGCCCGCGCTCTTCGAGATGAGCACCTTTCATCATCATTTGTGGTATGTGCGCGCGCGCATGGGCGCGTGGGACCACCCGGCGCGGTCGCACAAGCGTTTTATTGATCGCCACTGCGCCGCGAATGTGGCGGGCGCGGGCATGTTCCTGCCCATGAACCTTGGCTGGTGGGGCGCGAAGACATGGCAGGACGGAGCGGCGTCGCTTTGGTCCGAACCAACCTACCCGGACGATATCGAATACCTGCTGGGCAAGGCGCTCGGCCATGACATGAGTTTGTCGCTGATGGGCGTGAACCCCGCCAACATCGGCAACATACCCCTTTACAAACGGCTGCTTCCCCTGTTCCGCCAGTACGAAGAACTTCGTCACAGCGGCGTTGTACCTGATTCCATCAAGGCGCGGCTGCGTGAACCTGGCGCCGAGTTTACCCTCGAGACGGACGGCGACGGCGCGCGGCGATTCCGGCCCGCGGCGTATTACAAGCACACGGTGAGCAGTCCCGAACCATGGAACACGGAATGGACGGTACACAACCAGTTTGCGGAACAACCCGCGCGGCTGCGCATTGAAGCGCTCATGGCCGCCGCGCCCTATAACGACGAAGCGGCTGTCCTCCTCGAAGATTTCTCTGATATTGAAACCTTTGCGCTGCGCTCCGCCGCGCCAGGCGTGGAGGCCGCCCTGGACAGCGACGATGCGTTGGTGAAAGGCGACGCGCCAATGAGCGGCATCTTTTCGGCATCGAACACGGGCAACACGCGCGACGGCGCATGGGCGCGGATAGGCCGCGCACCCGAGCCGCCGCTGAACATCGCCGAGACGCCCGCGCTGGGTCTATGGGTTCATGGCGACAACAGCGGCGCGTTGTTGAACCTGCAACTGTTAAGCGCACGGCACACCGCCGCAGGCGGCATTGGCGACCGTTACATTACCCTCGATTTCTCCGGCTGGCGCTATTTCACACTGGTCGAATTTGAAGGGGGACGCATAGAGGACTATACATGGCCCTACGGCGACCATTACAGCATCTACCGCGAACACGTGGACTTCGCTGCTGTCGAGTCTTTCTCGCTCTGGTTCAACAATCTGCCGCCAACCGAAAAAGTCACATGCGCCATCAGCCCCATCAAAGCGCTGCCGCTGGTGGAACAACCCGTGAGCAACCCCGTGGTGACCATCAATGGCGCGACCATCCGCTTTCCTATCGAAATACCGGTTGGCGCAAGCCTGGAGTTCCATCACATAGACGGCTGCCGCCTGTATGGCAAGAAGGGGGAACTACTGGCCGAGGTAACGCCCGAAGGCGAAGCGCCCGTACTGAACGAGGGCGACAACACCATTGTTTTCCGCTGTGACCAGGGCGGAGATACCCCCGCGCGCGCACGTGTAACCCTTATCGCTGCCGGCGAGCCGCTGGACTGAACCTGGCGCAGACGTTCGATCAACCCGGAAACATGATCGGTCTGGATGCCGTCCACGCGCCACGACAACAACGTATCCCATGTTTCCGGGCCGCCATCGTCCACAATCACAATGGCGCCAGCCTCGTGACATCGCTCTACAAATGATTCGGTGATATGCCGCCACACCGACGCAACAATCCTCGGGGCGAAAGCGTCCAGGATGCGCGACAGGTTCTGCTCGGCGCCGGGGTCGGGCATCAGATGGCATTCGGGACATAGTTCGCGCAGTTGCCGCAACAGCGGCGTTCCCGCGTACCACAGGATGTCGTGAACCATGTCAAAACGTTTCGCCGTCGCCAGGATTGTCTCGACGTTGCCCTGTTTCAGGTCGAGATAAATGCCAATGTTTCCCTTGCATAATTTCAGAATTTCCTCGAATGTGGGGATACGCTCCTCGGCCCATTCCGGTCCCACCCGACGCCCTATGTCCAATGCTTTCAGCTCCGCCAGCGTAAATTCATGGACAGGCCCGGTCGCATCCTGGGTATAAGCGTCCACGGTGTGGTCATGAATACTGACAAGATGACCATCCTTTGTCTCGCGCAAGTCAATTTCAACAAAGTCGGCGCCCAGTTCGATGGCGCGGCGATACGCCGCCAGTGTATTTTCGGGAATGCCGTCATGTACGCCGCGATGGGCCACCACGTAAACGCCTCCGTGACGGGGTTGTCGCGTCAGCGCGGGCGGTTGCGCTTGTGTCTGGGCAAGAGCCAGCAACAGCGAAACGATAAGATATGTCATTTGTTTTCTCCCACACCAGTGATTGCGTTGATGATGTAACCAGCCGCCGTAAGACCGAACAAACCGGGCAGGTGCGCAATGCTGCCTACCGGCGCCTTGCCCGGCGTTGCGACAACAGAATGTCGGACTGGCGCGGGCAACGGCGGTTCATCGGAAAACACGCAGGGAATGCCCGATATGATACCGTCCTGGCGCAGTCGGCGACGCACCTCCTTCGCAAGCGGACATCCCCGGGTTTGCGCAATGTCCGCCAGATGGACGCGCGCGGGGTCGCAGCGACGGGCGGCGCCCATGCTCGATATACAGGAGATGCCGTGGGCGCGCAAATAGCGCAGCAGCGCCACTTTGGCGTCAAGCGTATCAATGGCGTCTATCACGTGCCAGCCTTTTTCAAGACCCAGTGTATCCAGATTGGAGGCGTCAAGAAATTCGACGCGCGCGTCAACAACCGCGTCCGGATTGATCTGCGCCGTTCGTTCTCGGGCCACCTCCACTTTCGGGCGTCCCACGGTATCGTGCAGTGCATAGAGTTGGCGATTGATGTTTGTCGTGTCTACCTTGTCGGCGTCCACCAGCAGCAGTCGTCCGACCCCCGCCCGCGCCACAGCCTCGGCGGCATAAGAGCCGACGCCGCCCAGGCCGATAACGGCAACAGCCGCACAGCGTAGTTTTTCCGCGGCGGCATCGCCCAACAGCAGACGTGTTCGATGGAAAGGGTCGTTCACAAGGTCACTCCAAAAATACGTTGCGCGTTGCGCGTGGTTGCGTCGGCCACGGCTTCGGGCGTTTCGCCAAGCAGTTCGGCGGCGGCGCGCAGGTTATACAAGATGTTGGCGGGCGTGTTCGGCGCGCCCCGGGCCTCCACCGGCGGAATATCCGGCGCGTCCGTCTCGAGCAGCAGATGGTCAGGATAGATATGTTTTAACAACCGGTTTCGCTTCGCGCTGTTGCGCCAGGTCAACACGCCGCCCAGGCTGAACGCGAGCCCGTGCGCCATAAATTGATCGGCCAGTTCAGGGCTGCCGGAAAAATTATGGAGGATGCCGCCCGGCGGCGGCCCGTATTCCTTAAAGATGCGCAGCATCTCATTGAACGCGCCGCGACAATGCATGATCACCGGCAGACCTGTCTGTTGCGCAGTTTGCAGCTGCGCTGTAAACACGGCCATTTGTCGTTCCAGGGGATAAGGCATCTTCTTGATGTCAAGACCGATTTCGCCGATGGCAACCGCGCCCCGGGCCGCGGCGGCAAGTCGCGGCAGTTCCGGCAGGACGTCATCCGAACAGTACCAGGGATGTATCCCCTGCGCGAAGACCACTTCGGGGTGTTGTCGCGCAAGCGCTGCAACAACGGGCCATTGTCTTGGGTGTATGGACGCTGTGATCAGTTTGCGCACCCCGGCGCAACGCGCCGCCTCAAGAATCTCATCCAGCCGGTCGCGAAAGATATCGCTGTCCAGGTGGCAGTGTGCATCAACAAGAGAAATCATGCCTCATGGTATCCGAAGAGACGGTGACCGCGCCACTTCCTTGTCCGTTCAGGCTTCCTGACATCGTCGGAAATGGCGATGGCGCCTTTTTGTTTGCTGTACCGTAACAAACAATGTAGATGCGCCATCCCTCCATTCCGTCAATATGGTCAATAGGGTCAATACGGTCCTTGTAAGACGGCATCACCTGTTTGGTCAAGCAGTGCCGCTCCCAATTCCGAAAAATCGCCGCAAACCCCAGCCGGGATCAAGAAGACAAACCGGACACGTCCCCGAACAGGCATTTGGGAACCAGTGGGTGGACAAGGAAAGCGGCGCCCACATTTATGGTTCCTGATGGAATCGTGCGTACCAGACCGTCATGGCGACATAGAAAAGAATACACAGTATCGGGATGATGAGTACGCCCCAGGTTGGTTCGCGCACATTCCACGGACCGACGCTGTAATCCACTTCGAGCGCGCCCGATTTCCCTTTCGAAAAGAATGTGCCGAAAGACGAACCGAGCAGGCCGTGGATGAAACCCAGCGCCACAAGGTTGCGGTTGGCGTCTTTCATAAACACATAGGTCAGCGCAATCCCGAGCAGGAAGGTAACCGCCACCAGTCCATAGGAATCAATATGGATCAATCCGAAGCAGGAGCCGCTGAGCGTGGCCACCAGCAGCCGTTTCCGATCGCGCGCATAGAACCAGGCGTACGCGGCGAACAGGGGCAGCATGAATCCGGCAAAGGCAAAAAGCGACCAGCCGGGGATTTCGTCGCCATGGCCGCGCCGCAGCAGCGCGAACAACAATGTAGCCGCCGCGAACGCGCCGACAAGGCCGAATATGGCGGTGAAGGTCATACGCTTCTCGAGCGCAATAACATTGCCCGGGGCCGTTGACGGGCCGAAACCCTTGCGTATGCGCGTGCCCAGATACGACGAAAAGAGCAGTTGCTGAACAAAGCCCCAGAATATGTAGCCGAAGACGCCTATAAGAAACGCGCTGATGGTGAAATCATCAAAGACGGAACGCCCCCGTTGCGCAATGGCGCCCAACAGGATTAACGCGAACAACGGCAATGCAATGATCATGGCGGTGCGAAAGGCGGACAGGAAATTATCGTAGCGTATCCCGCAGGTAACAATGATTAGCGACAAAACACTGCCGAACGTAACCATGCCCAGCGCGCCTGGGAACCCCTGGTTCCAGTCGCGAATACCCGTGCGATGCAGGTTGAAAAAGCGCACCACCCTTTCCCAGTGATACACATTCATGATGTTCAGCCCCACAAAAAGCGCCGCAATGATCAACAGCAGCGCGGCCCGCTTCCCCGGCGACGCTTCCTTCAGCATACGCCACAGGCCCAGGGGACTGCCAAGTCCCCAGCTGGCGGCGGTGTCTCGGTGCAGAAAAGGCGCCACAAACAACATGTACAGCGACCCGACCACCATGAGAATTTCAGAAAGCCGTTGTGCGCCCGCGACGCCGCCCATCACGCCGAAGGGATAGGCGATTACCCAGAGTATCGCCAGAATAAACACCATTATCCCCATGGCCTCAATAAAATTAGCGTTCCGCGAATAGCGCTCTCGTTCCAATTCGCCCGCTGTTGTCTGCGTATATCTCTGTTGCATAAATCTGATCCTTTGGCGCCGTTTAGTGCCTTGTCAGTCGTTTTCTATCATTAACACAAAGACGTTATCGCATGTTGTTCACGCTTTAGCGCGCTAAATCATTCGCGCGTGGTGTTGCCCCGCGCGCTAAAGCGTGAACAACATACACGGAAAATCTTTCTTGGGGGCACGGGTAAAGACCGCGTTGGATTTCTGCCGTCGCAATGTACACGGACAACACAACGTTTGCTGTTTTGCATCCCCGCGCCCACGATTACTTAACGTCCGGTTCCCCGCACTTTCGATAAAGACGTACGCGGGGAACCGGAACCAAGACGTGGTGCGCCTGTTTGACCAGCCGTGCATCCTTCAGGTTTTACCCGATAATGCCCGTTGCCCCTAATAATAATCGCTGGCGAGACGCCGTCCGCGCGGTTCCGGAAACGCATGGAACTTCAAATAGGCGTCTTTATCGAGAAGACGTTTGAGATACACGGCCAATTCCATGGCGTGATAATCGCCCCACATCGAAGATTCGCCCTGGGGTATCTTTTTCCCTCTCGGCGTATAATCCCATCCGTTCGGGCGATGATAAATGCTATGCAGCAACAACCCCTGATGGCGTGGGTCCTCACTGATATAAGGCGGTGAGAACAAGGTGCGCGATACGGTCACTCCTGCCTTGTAGTAGCGTTTCCCTGCACCCTTCTCGCCCAGGACGCGACCAAGCCGCAGCAACCCCTGCGCGGCGATGGCCGCCGCCGAACTGTCAACCGGTTCATACGGGTTGTCCGGTTCCGATGGCCGGTCAAGATAATCGCCCATGCGGGCAAGACCCGGCGCGCCCGTATCCCAGTACGGCACGCCGTCCACAGGCGTATTGGCAATAAAAAAATCGGCTGTGGCCAGCGCGCCTTCTCGCAGTGTCTTGAAAAATCTTGCGCTGTCAAGTACCTGGTCGAGATACTCACGATGCTCGGTAAAGAATTCGAGCTGCTCGGCGCTTCCAAGCAGCCCCCAGGCCAACCCGCGCGTCCACGTACTGAACGGCGAATAGCCCTGCTGCGTACTGGGACAACGGTAATTGCCGTCGTTCACGTTGAACAGGCTTTCATGCGCTACCCTGCCGCGCACATCATAGCTGTCGCGGCCTTTGCCGTAATACACATTATGGGCGAGGGTGGCGCGGATATGGGCAACGGCCCGATCGAGCAGTGAAATGGGCTTGTCGTTTTCGCCCATCAGCGCATGCCCCAGCGCATGGGCCAGCACCAGGATGCGACATGACCGGATGGTATCCACAAACAGAGATTGCGGCCCATTAAAAGAATGGATGAAACCGCCACCGGAAGCGGTGCCCGTCCAGCGCGCGGCCTGCACAGCGCCAGACGCCTGAATGGCCAGCTCATACAAACGTATCAGGTCCTCGGAATCGTCCGTGCGGCCCTCCAACGCGAGCCGACGCAGGTTGCCGTAGGTC
>SLFT01000017.1 GCA_007124105.1 Candidatus Hydrogenedentota bacterium
CGCCATCCATTGGCGGCGCGGCTACGCCCATGTAATGCAACACGGTGGGCGCAATATCCTCCAGGGCGGGCGTGTCACGGTTAATCTGGCGGTTTGCAATAAACAACGCGGGATTGCGATGGACGCCGCTGTTGCCGCGCTCCTTGCCGCCGGGCCAGTCCGCCGGGCGCAGTGTCTTGATGGCGGGTCCGCCTCGCGCGCGGGTGCAGGAATAGCGGTACCCGTCTTTCCAGGCGAGATTAAGAATGATGTCGGGCGCGCGCGCAACCCACGGTCCCGCATACAGGGCGTCTCTTGGCAGGGCGCGATCCACCGCCGGGCATGTTTCCAGTACTGTACACAACGCCGCAACCGTATCCTGATATTCCGCTTCCGGGACAATTCCCGCTGGTTCGCGTCCAATAAGGTTCAGGCGTACCGACGGAAAGTAATCCAGCTCATCCGACCAGGCGCGTGTATGTCGCCAGTCCAGCCCGCCCAAGCGCGAACGGCTTTCCGCGCGGGTGGCCGCGCCGCGGAAGAGCCGAAACAACGCGCCGCGTCCCCACGCGGGCAACCAGCGCAACGCGAGCGTTTTCAAGGGCGACCCTGCGGCGGCTGCGTAGCGCAGCCAGCCATGCTCCGCCAGCAGGTTGTTCAGATGAACCGTTTCGATGCCCGCGCCGCCGAACCCGTGGTCGGATACCACCAGCGTCAACACATCCGTTCCCGCTGCCGCAACCAGTGCGCCCACGGCGTCGTCGAGTCGTTCATAGACGCGGCGGATGGGATTTGTTAGCGCCACGGTGTCCATGATTCTGCGCGGCGACTGTTCATCCTCGAGCGGCCAGAAATGATGGGAGGCCGTATCCGCTTCACCGAATACGACCATAAAAAAGTCCCACGGTTCTTCAGCAAGCAAATTGGCGGCGATGGCCGTCTTGTCCGCTATCGTTTCCTCGAGCAGTCGAAACGCAGTCTTGTACCAACCGGGGGTGATGCGGTGTTCCTGAAACGGCGCGAACCGCCATTTCTTCACGCGTGGCCAGGCTGACGCCGGATATACACAGGAACGGTCAACCCCGTCCGCCACGGGCGAATCAAAGCCGGAGACGAAAACACCGTTCACCGGCTCGGGCGGATAGGCGCCCGGAACGCCCAGCACACACACACGTTTCTCCGCGTCGGATAAAAGGTTCCAGAGCGCGGGCGCTTTGCGGTCGGCGCTGTTCAAAAACCGGATGGCGTATTCGCCCGATACCATTTCCGTGAAGTCCACAATGCCATGCCGCCCCGGGTTCATCCCAGTAACGCAGGTGGTCCAGGCGGGATAGGTCACAGGCGGCGTCACACCGCGCAATGGAGAAAGCGCTCCACTGTTTGCCAGCGCCTGAAGATTCGGGAGTCTTCCCTCGCTTATCCAACGTTGGGTTAACTCAGGATCCGCGCCGTCAAGGCCTATAAGTATTACACGTGTCATGAAGGGATTGTATCAAAGAAAGTGGGTAACGGTTAGGTCACAAATGGATTTGTACCGAGAATTCTCAAAACAGTATAAATTCAACACATCCGATTTTATAGAGCAAGTCTATCATTCGTCTAGCGCAGCTAGATTTTCTGCAACTGCCATGGTTTGGGGGTGATTGTCGCTCAGAGATGCGCGTAGTATGGACAGCGCCCGTTTGTAATAAGCGCGCGCGGCCGCCGTGTTGCCGTCGTGGTCCGCCACTAATCCCAGATTATTCATGGGCGCGGCCACATTTGGATGGTCTTCCCCGTAAGCGGCCTCAAAAATCTTCACTGCCTGCTGGTAATATGTCCGCGCCTGTTTAAAGTCGCCCATATCCCGGTGGGCTGAGCCCAGGTTGTTTGCGTCCCTTGCCACGTTTGGATGCATTGGCCCGTGGGCAGCTTCGTCTATTTTCAGCGCCTGCTCGAAATACGCCTGCGCTCCCGCCAAATCCCCCATATCCATGCGTATCCCACCCAGATTGTTCAGAATTGTTGCCACATTTGGATCCGTAAGTTCGCCATGCGCATGAAGTATCGTTAACGCCCGTTCAAAGCAAGAACTTGCGCCGTCAAGGTCGCCAAGCGCAAGTAATGTCAAGCCAAGGTTGTTTGCGTCTCGCGCCACGTTCGGATGATTCGGACCGTGAGCCGCTTCGTCAATCATCAACGCCTGTTCGAAGCGTGTTCGCGCTCCCTCAAAATCACCAAGCGCCTGGACCACCAGACCCAGATGATTGACGACTGTAGCCACATTGGGGTGAGTTGTTCCGTAGATTGCTTCATCAATTGCCAAGGCGCGCTTAAATTGGGTCAATGCCTTCCCAAAGTCGCCTTTGGCGTATAGAATTTCACCCAACGTTGCCCGGGCAGCTCCTTCTTCCTTGGCATTGCCTGATTGTTCCGCCCATTTCAACCGTCGCTTTGTTTCTGCTTCCGCTTCTTCCAGGCGATACAATTGGAGGAGCGTTTGACACACGGCCTGCCACCACCGGGGTTTGTCGGCATCGGGCACGTTTTCGGAGTCTATCGTCGTGCGTATTGTGTCGGCCCGCCCCAAATCGTTTGCGGCAAGTGCTGTCTCCAACATGGGGAGATGGTAACGTCGCAACAGCGCTACGGGGCCGATTTCGGCGCCGCTTGCCAGCGCATCGGCCAAACCGCGTTCGAGTTCTTCAAGTCGCTGACGCGCTTCTCCCCTTGAGCGACCGACAAAATTGGAGAAGGCCGAAAATTGGAGTTCCTGAAACCTCCACACGCCCTGGGGCTGGCGCGCGTCAAGTTTGATGGGAATCCAGCTGGCGAGATGGTCGGCAATAGTCAATAACTGCACTTGGTTTTGCGGGGTAAGCAGAAACACCAGGTGACAATTGAGTGCGCTCCAAGTTTCACGTTGCAAGTTCATGGCGCGCCAAAATTTGACGCCTTCCCCGGAGGGGCGATTGGGCGGCGTCTGATCCAGCAGAAAGAGTACTCCTGTTTGAGGCTGCCAGCCAGCGGTAATCTCGCGGGCGTCTTTTATCAGCGCGCCTGCCTGTTCCCCTGTACAGGGCATGGAAATCTGCGCCCAAGGGCGCTTTTTCAGCTGCTGGGTTACGGTACGGACGATTTCTTTCGCCTGATAAGTTGAGTCCACGGTTACGAGCGTCATTGTAGCAACCGGCGTACTGATAGATTTGCTCAGCGCGGTGACGGGATCAGGGCTCATGAGAAGTCAGCCGCCCCAGTTTTTCAAGTTGTTCGATGACAAGAGGATGGACGCCGACCCAACCTTCACCGTTGTATTCGATGAGAGCGCAACTCTTCAACAGCAACTGGTTGATGGCATCCGATACAAAGGGTGGTTTTTCGCCCTGGCGCTGCCTTTTGGCAAAGTCCTCTAATCTATCATAAAGCGCCGTTACGGAATTGATTCCGGAGGTATTATCTATTGGCAGCGCAATTTGTTGTGCGCAGGTCTTGCGCAGCTGATCAAGACCATAACGCATCGCCTCTTTTGAAATGGGCAGCGTCACGTTGGTCATTGTCGAAACCGTATTCAAAACCTCGAAAAGGTGACGCAATACCCCCCCCGTTTTTTCGATGAGCAATCGTAACGCGTCGTCGTGGATAACACCGTCTTCAACGCGCTCTTTGACAATAGTTTCCACAATGTCGTAGCCCGGCCCCTGCCCGTCTTTCGGATCATGCACCTTGATCATGGGCAGAGGAATAACATAGTCAAATTTGTGTTTGAAACTATCCAAATCCGATGAATGGAAAAGGTAGATGGGGATGGTGTAGATAATGTCCGTGGTCAACCCTGTCAGCAGATTGGCGTTATTGACAAACATTTCGCGGGCTTGTTTTAAATCGAGCTTGTCAATATCTTCGATAACCACCAGCAACCGTTTTCCCTTATCCTTGAGGCCTTGTTGAACTGCGGCGATAACGCGATTGGCCTGGTCAAGCAGGTCATGGGGCCGTTTGCGTAAGATATAGGCGGAGGTTTCGTCACTGTGGGATTCAACTTTGATTTCGGCTGTAATGCCCGCCATCAACCCTACCAGTTTTCCCAATATGGAATCACCGACATTTGTCCCGCCTTCCGTTGTCAAGGCACCTCTTCTGGACGTTGTCCGCGCTCGGGTAACCCTGCCAAAATAGTCGAAAACGTCTTTCAAGAGATGCTCGTCGGCGTGGATGTCGTTGTCTCTCGCGGCCCGCATTGTCTGAGCCGTGATAACCAGGATAAGGTCTTCCGCCAGTGTGTTGACAGGGGTCATTTCATCAAGTACGGAAAATTTGACTGGCAGCCATTGTTCCTTATATACAGACAGGAATTTATTTAATTCGGTGCTTTTGCCGCTGCCGGGGTGGCCATAGAAGAGTACACGGGATGGTTCATGTTCCAGGGATTTCGCCAGTCTTTCGCGTGTATGCTGGTGGGGGTCGCGAGCGGCATCAGTCTCGACATAATACGCGTCTAATTCATTTTCTGCAAGAGGTCTGGGTTTGCAGTAGATACGTAGATCGTCAATGTTTTTTGCTCGGATATGTGTGGATGTTGCTTTCATGATAAGGGTCGTTTCTGAGTGAGTCTATTATTAACATGGGTAGTGTATCGTAACGGCATCCATGCCTCAAAATAGCCATAACCAAGGCAACCCACGGTCAGGGGTTCCAATTGACAGCGTGTTAAAATACGTCGAAATCATTGGGCAAGTAAAGGCGTGATCTGGCGTAAGACGCATTGGCGCAACAGAAATCTACTGAGATATGAGGGTTAGTATGCGCGGTCGGAAGTCACACCACCGCGATCATTATACTGATGAGCGCTATAAGCAACCCCATAATGCCGTTACGATAAAGATTACTCTGGGTGACGGCGTCTTCAAAAAACGTGCGTATACGCGCGGTGCGGCGGTAAGTATGGAGCAGATCGCTCAGTTGGAAGTTTGTTCTGTGCCCCAGGCCCATCCAGAATTTTCCGTCCAGTGTGGTGTTGGCATTGTTGGCGTCTGGTTCTTGTGGGATGGGAATAAACCCAACAAGGTATATTCGACCTGACGCTCTGAGGACGTGTTCAATATTCTCAAAACGCCAGCTGATGGTTCCTGTATAATTTTCTTCGTGTTGGGCTACGTTCAGGTCCGCGGCGTGATATACCATGCCGCCGTAGCCTTCGGGTATCTCGAAGGGCACCATCTCGGTGATTGGGGGGAGGTCCTGGCCGAGCACGGCGACAGCGGGTCGCAGCTGCCGGTATCGGTCCAGCGCGGGTACGCCAAGCCGCACTGTAATGCGGTCGCCATAGTCGCCGTCGAAACGAAACCAGAGCGCAGGCGCTTCTTCGCGGGCGTGGTGATACCCGATATGACCTTTGTCGGGTTCTTCGATTTGGTGGGCCGTGCGCGCGTCGGTAAACCCGCCGTCTATTGCCACGGGCCGATAATCCCAGGGAGTTGCGGCATCGGCGTTCGTCCCCAGTATGGCTGTCGCGACTGTCGTGGCGCATACTGTGATCAGGTATAGGCGTCTTGTCATGGATATTGTCCTTATCTTTATTGAGAGGCGCCGGTTCAAAGGCCAACGCCTGACGCGCTTCATTGTACCCGCTTTGTGGCGCAAATCGCATCTTTGCTGCATTAGCGTCTCGTTTCGCGTACTGGACTACCACCGTTGAGCGACATGGCGCGCGTACGTATAGTGGGCGCATCCCACTAGTTTATAGTATTCAGGAACGGCGAAAATAGTTCCCGTTCTGACAATCAAGACTGTAGCAAGTTGCGTTTGCTTCGGCGCTATAGGTACGATAAGCGCGTTGAATGTCAAACACCAAAAACATCGAAACCGAAACGAGTAGATACACGTTATGTCCGATACAAATACTGACAGCCAGGCCGCGCCGGTAGTAGAACACGACAACACCGAGACGGCGGGCAGCCTGAACGTGGAAGCGCTGCGCCTTAAACTGGACGAGTTTGAAGGGCCCTTTGAGGTATTGCTTTATCTTATCAAGGAGCAGGAGATAGACATATTTGATATCCCAATTGTCCAGGTAACAGAGCAATACCTGAAATTCCTGGACTTGCTTCGCGCCGAAGAGATTGACGTGGCGGGCGATTTCCTGATACTTGCCGCCACGCTGATCCAGATTAAGTCGCGCATGATCCTTCCAGTGGAGATTGAACAGGAGGAAGAAGAGGAGATTGAAGAGGAAGACCCTCGTCTGGAACTGGTGGTAAAGCTGCTCGAGTATCGCAAGTATCGCGACCTGGCCACATTACTGAGTGAACGCGAGCGGCGGCAGGCGGACATGTTCGGGCGTCGCGTGAAACCCGTTTTTGAACCGGGCGACCCTGCCGAGGACGAAGACGATTTCCTGGAAGTCAGTTTGTATGATTTGACGAAGGCGGTGCGCGCCATGTTGCGATTTCTCATGGGCGAGGCCTCGCACAGCATTTTTCTTGAGAGCGCTTCTGTTGATGACAAGATTGCCTGTATTGAAGCGTTTCTGGAAAAAACGGAAAGTGTTTCCTGGTCTGAGCTGATTGCCGAATGCAGCAACCCCCTCGAGAAGGTATGTTGCCTGCTGGCAATACTTGAATTGTGTCGCATGTACCGCGTCCGCGCGCATCAACACAGTGCTTTTGGCGAGATACGCCTGTTTGCTCGCGACGACGCTCCATTACATCAGGATGCGACGGCGGCATCGGAAAGTCATGTGGCCCTTTCGTAAAGAACAGATTTCATGGCGGCGCGCCGAGGACCTTGTTGCTTCGCATTTGCGGCGGCATGGATACAGGGTACTGCATCGCAACCTGCGTCTGGACCGTTTCGAGTTGGATATTATCGCGCGGAAAGGCGACACGGTTGCGTTTGTTGAGGTGCGCTCGCGCGAGGACGACGCCATTAGCGCCCCCGAGGAAACGGTGGGGTACACCAAACGGCAACACCTGCGCGCTGCTGCGCGGCGGTATGTCGCGCGTCATGGACAACCCGATCTGTACTATCGCTTTGATGTGGCCGGCGTAATTATGCCGGCTGCCGGGACGCCGCGAATAACCTATTATGAAAATGCGTTTACCATGGATGAATAGGCGCTACGGATACAAGAGAGGTATTTTTTCAATCACAAGGAACACAATGGTATGACCCAGCACCAGCCGGACGAAACGCATCCGTTTATTGAAGTCGTAAATCCTCGCACGGGAAATATGCTGTATCAAGTGGCGGAGCCCACACCGGCGGAGGTAGACGCCCTTTTCGAAAAAGCGGAGCGGACATACCACACGATGTGCGCCATGACGGTGCGTCAGCGTCTGAATGAATTGCTTAAACTCAAGGATTATCTGCTGCGCAATCGTGAGAAAGTGGCAGAACGCATTGTCGAGGAAACAGGGAAATGCATGACCGACGCCATTATCACCGAGATATTCCCAGCGCTCGACATCATTGACTACTACAACAAGAACGCGGAGCGCATGCTTGCCGACAAGAAGGTTCCCACGCCGGTGATGCTGTTCGGCAAGAAGTCGCGGATTGTCTATGAACCCATGGGGCCTGTGCTTATCATCTCGCCGTGGAACTATCCATTCAATCTGTCAGTGCTCCCCTTTATATGCGCTTTTGTGGCTGGAAACCCCGTCATTC
>SLFT01000091.1 GCA_007124105.1 Candidatus Hydrogenedentota bacterium
CAGTTAATGACCATTTCGCCGCCGCTATCGTGTGGCCGGGGCGCCGTCGCGTCACTGCCCGAATACGCGATAAACAAGTTGACTGCCTGCACCGCCAGCAACGCAATAAAGAGGGTGCGGAAGGAAAAGCGCTTTTTGATCCCTGGAATTACGATAACAAGGAAAAGCAACAGCCACACGGTGATGTCAACAATGCTTCGGGTTTCAAAGGGACGCCAGATAATGCTTGAACCGTCCAGTAGTCCATAGTCCCAGTTCAGGATATTTGCCTGCGTCCACATTGCGGCGGCGAAAAACGCCGCGAAAGAAATGCAACAGCTGCGGAGAACGCCCCGGACCAACAGAAACGGGACAGACAGAAGCAGAAAAGCGCCCCCCGCGCAAAGCATTAACAGGCGCGCAAAGGCCGCCTGACCCGTCAAAAACTCTTCAGTATTATTTAAGTACACGGCGTAGGGGATACAAAAGAAGAACGTCAGCGTGAGCGCCGCGTTCGCAAGCAGGGCATCGGTACGACTTGGATTATTCATAAGCTTCATTCTGGTATTGCGCTTCACGCATTGGCGATGACAGAAAACCACAAAAAAAACGACCGCGTCCCACAAAAGGTTATTGATTAAACGGGGATGTCTGTACGACGCGTAGCATTAAAACGGCCCTGTAACGTTTCTCGACAGGTTGCCGTTACGCCATTGGAGTCTAGCAAGTTGGCAACCATTGAGACAACTCAATAACATCGTTTTTTTGCGCATACAGCCGCTTTTATCATGAGGCGGCCCCTCGGTCAGACTTCGCGCTGCGAAACCGCCGTGTGCGCTTCCGCTTCCTGCCTGTCGGAGACACCGCCGCGTAAAAACTCGCGCCCCTGACCCGGATATTTCACCAAGTTTAAGCGGCGCCTGTTTTCCCTCGTTTCTGTATCACGGCCACAAAATACCAGCGCTCGAAAACGTGAGCCACGTTGAGTGTTACCCAAAAAATCATGCACGCGGCAGGAAACGGATAAAAGAGAAAGAAAAAGATTACGGGCAGCGAAAATGACTTTGCGCGTAGCGGCTCCTCGCGAAACAAGAACACTTCTGAGGCGTTGACCGTAAACAGCGCGAAGGGCAGAAGATTAAAACTTGAGCCCAGCCAGGGCAGCGTCATGCCCAAAGCAAAAAGGTTATCCACCACGCTCAAGTCGCGTATCCACAAGAAAGTCTCCCCTTCCAACGCCTCCCAGGTAATCGCTGTGCGATAGAAGGCAACCAGCAGTGGAATCTGGATCAATAAGGGAAGCAAGGCCTTGCACTGATTGGTAAAATTGATGCCGTTCGCCTGATAAATATCAAGAATCTGGTCATCGCGCCTGGCCTGATTCGTTGTTTCCAACGCGGCAATCTCGTCCTTCGCCTTTTTAAAGTAAATCTTGAAACGCTCCTGCCAGCGCATTCCATAAAATGTAAGCGGCAACAGCGCCAGTTTTATCATCACGGAAAACACGATAATCGCGATGCCGTAGCTCCGCGACAGATCAGCCAGCCATTGGACGATGGTTACGATAAATAGTGAGAGCGGCTGCATACATAACTCCTTGGCAACCCGTTTTGCCGCCAACAGAAACGCACCCGATATGACTTGGCGTTATGCGGGCGCAACTGCGCTGTTAACCCCACACGTGAAACTCATGTACGCGGCACAAGATGATACAAAAATCTTTTCCCAGGCATGATCTCGACTTTGTCCAGGGTTGTAAAATAACGATCGGCGATGGCCTCAAAGCCCGCCACATTAAACTCGTCGTATTGGTCGTCTTTGTTGAGCAACAGTTTCTTAACCATGCCGTCTTCTTTGGTAAGCATCTCAATAACCACTTCACATTGAAAGGATGCAAGCCAATCCATCACCTGAAGCAACGGCACATTGCCGCTGATGACCAGATGATGCACCAGGGCAAGGCACAAGATTAGATCGGGAGACTGACGGTCGGACAGAGCGCGTCGCTCTTCGCAGCGCCAACCCAGACGGGGCGAAGGATTGGTCAGATCAAATACCAGCGGCAATATCCGATCATGCTGCTCCTGTTTTAATTGAGTGTAGAGGCGCTGTATGGACAATTCATCAATATCCATTGCCACAACGTAGTCTGTGTTTTGCGCCAGTATGCGCGAGAAATGCCCTGTGTTGCACCCGATGTCCCAGGCGTTCTTGCGCGACCGCGCTTCCACAACCCGCTTGACAAAGACGTTCTTTTTATCAAAACATTCGGCGTCGTAGCTGTGCGTATCCGTGTACTCCGACCATTCAGAACGCGCCAGCCGCCATTCGAGTTTCCCAATAATTTTCCGGAGTTTGCGAATGTTGACCAGCACGATTTCCTTGCCGAACTCGCTGTCGCGCGCCTCGGCCACAATGGATGTCTTGGCGTCGCCCATTGAGTCCACCAGTTTTGATTGCAGGTATACCAGCGAGAAGACGCCGCGCCGGAACATATCGCGCAAGGACATCAGCTGCGCGCATTCGTGTGGCGTGATGCCTTCAACGCTGCCGCGCAGCCAGCTGCGCAACGAGATGTTTTTGAAACTTTGCAGCATCAGCGGATACAGAAAATGTTGGCAAAACTGACGGAAACCGACCCACGGCGTACCGGCGCAGTATTTTTCGAAGGAGGGGATATCAATAAAAACAGGCTTGTGTCCCACAAACTGGATATTAAAGGCCGAGGCATCCTTGATGATCATGTTTTCGCATAACGCCGCTTCCAGCATCTCCAGATGCAACAACGCGGCATCTTTCACCATTGCGTAACACCACTCATACGAGTAGTTGATAAAAGGAATGCGCTCGTGCTCAAGGTAGGCCGGCCACATCTGCGCGGCCTTGTGAGACGCCGCGTCCACATCGTCAGCGGCCAACAGCCGCGTCCCAACAATATGGCCCGATGCGGCGTATTTCGCAAAGACTTTGCTTGATTCCATCTGTTGCCAATTGGCCAGCGCGGTTTCGGACACGCCCCGCAATACGCGTTCATTGAGCAAAAACACCTGGTTGTCGCGATCGCGAAACGACCCCTTTTCCGGCGCAAACGTCGCGTCGTTATTCATTTTCTTTTTCCGGTTCTTCCGCCGAAGCCTCTGCTGTGTCCTGCCCGTAAAGCCCAAGGGCTCTCCGTATCCGTCGCCAATATATCTTGAGCAACACAAAGAAGCCCGCTATTCCCCCCAGAATAATCTGAATCAGAATCGAGCCGGAAGAAGGGTCAAGATATGCATGAGCCCGTTGTTGTGTCAACAACGCAACCAGAAAACATGTAACAAGAATAGCCAGTTTCATTTGTCTTCTCCGCGCATTGTGTTAGCGCTATAAAATATTTCCAACGTTCATCAAGTATTTTAGCGTCTGCGTATATTGTCCTGCGTATAACGTTGCTGATGCTGAAAACGCTGGCGCAAACAAGCGGTTTCGCAAACGCTTCTTTCAGATATAGCGCCCCCCATCATGCTGTTTCCCCCTCCCCGACAATGGGAAGTATGTATGCCACGCTTTGTTACTGTGGCATCACAAAATCCATGCGCAACGCAACTCGGGCTGAATCACACGTCCCAGGCAATTCTTGCGCCAGCATTAAAACATCGTCTGTGCTGAACTACCTATTTAGATTTCCTTTCGTATCGCTATGCTTATGATAGCATAAGGGTGTGTATTAGTTCGATTTTGACAGAGGGAGACTTCCGCATCGGTTTTTCGGACATGTAGACCCGGGCTGCGGCATGCCCATGATCATTCTTTCGGGACAGCACGTTGCCGATCAAATTGCAGAAAACAACGCGTTTGCAGCACTTTACCCAACAATGCCCGCCTTCTTACTGCTACCCTGCGGTCCACGTCGGCTTTATGGTTAGCCTGCAAGTCTTGCGCCATACTGCTCACCACAAGGCCGATAATTTGCTCACGGACACGGCTGCTATTTCATACGTTGCATGGATATCAAGCCGTCATGATTCCTGCTGTGGCCGTTCCGACTCCTCCGAGTCAGGGGGCAACATATCCTTCAGTCCCGCGAAGGGTTGAAACTCCAAAGACGGCTCTGCATTGCGGGTCGCTGCATCCTCGGCGTACAGGCCGCGCTGTTCATAGGTGCCGTGTTCATCGTCATGACAATACAAGCACAACAGCGCCCAATTGCTGCCGTCGGGCGGGTTGTTCAGATGGTTATTGTCCTTGTGATGCACCGTCAACTCGCGCAGGCGTTTCCCGGAAAATTCGCGCCCGCAACGCTGACATACATGCGGGAACATCTTCAGTGCGCGCTCGCGATAGGTTGCCGCCTGTTCCTTCCGCTCCCGCTGTAAAGAAGCAACTACAGCATCCTTCCTTTGCCTGTCAATCGGCTGGTGTTTCCTTGGCATGGTCTTTTCCACAACTCCATTCTACTGGCAATAGCCCACAAGACTTCCGTGTTTCTCTCAACTATAAACATCATCGCACATACCAACTATTCCTTGCCAATAATGCCCGGCCGCGCTCCACTCATACGCCAGCCCCGTCTATTGGCCATAGTATCCGCAGACAGGATACATCACATACTTTGTACACGCTTCCGCGTGGTGTTATAGTATTGGCGTAACGCGTTGCATTGAGTCTGCGCGCGTTCTATTCCCGAGCCCTTAGCTGTTTCGCAATCGAACCAATGGAGTGAATGCCATGATGAATCGCAGAAGTTTTTTGAAAGGCGTTGCCGCGTCCGCGCCCCTTTTCCTCGCGCCGCAGGTACTGGGCATGGACGGCCCCGGCCCGAACGATACCATCAACATCGGCCTCATTGGCCTGGGCGGACGTTGTCGCGATATGGCCGCCACCACTCTGCCCATCCCCGGGGTACGCATTGCGGCGGTCTGCGATTGTTTTCAGCCCCGTATTGACGCCAGTCTTGCGGCGCTGGCCGAAAAGGATGTAACCGCAACGGGCTACACTGATTTTCGGAAGATGATTGAACAAGAAAATCTTGATGGGGTAATGGTGATAACCACCACACACGCGCGCGCCTGGGTGTGTTGTCACGCCATGGCCATGGGGATGGATGTCTATATCGAGAAACCCATGTGTCTCACCATTGCGGAGGGACGCGAAATGGTAAACACCGCGCGTAAATACGGGCGGGTCACACAAGTGGGCACCCAGCAACGTTCCATGCCGCTGAACAACTGGGCAAGCGACCTGGTGAAGAACGGCGCATTGGGCAAGGTGACGCAGGTACTTGCCCCGGATTTCATGGGTTCCTATCACTGGCCGGGCAAACCCGGCGAGGACATGCCTGAAGGCGGCGACGACAACTGGTGGGATATCTGGACAAACCAGACGGAGTTGCGCCCGTATCATTCCGAGTTGCATCGGGGCTGGGCAAACTGGTGGGCCTATGACGGCGGCGGTCGCTCCTTCGGCGTAACCGGATGGGGCACACACAGTTACGATCAGATACAGCGCGGGCTGGGCACTGATGAGACAGGCCCGGTGGAGGTACTGCTCGAGGAGCCTGCGGAGGAACGTCCGGTGGGTACATTTGAGGAGCGCGAAATATCGGAAGACGAAACCGGCGCGCCCTACTACAACATGGTGCGCACATCGGTGGGCCCGCGCGCAAAAACGCGCATGAAATTTGAAAACGGCACGGAACTGCTGTTGCATTTGGACGCCGACCGCAGTCCGGGACTGGGATGTATTTTTGTGGGCGAGAACGGCCGCATCGAGATTAACCGCGACCGCATCTCCGCCAATCCACGCGATTTGGTGGAAGGCGCTGACCGGCCGCCGGCGTTGTCCGTGCCGGAAACACAACCGCACGTGGAAAACTGGCTGGAATGCATCAAGACGCGCGAAACCTGTACCGCCGACGTGGAATATGGGCAGCGAAGCACCACGCTATGCTATCTTGTCAATATCGCCCGCGATGTGGGCCGTGTGGGCGACACGCTTTATTGGGATCCCGAAGCGGAACGGTTTACCAACTGCGACGAAGGCAACGCCATGTTGTCCAGACCGCGCAGAGCGGGCTATGAATTGCCGGCGTAACAATGGAAAGGATATCTGATGCGTGCAACCATGCTGATTGCCGCGCTGTTGCTGACTGGAGCGGCGCAGGCCGAAACCGACCCGGAAGACGGGTTCATTTCAATGTTCAACGGCAACGACCTGACCGGCTGGGAGGGCATGCCCGGCCGCTGGCGCGTGGAAGATGGCGCCATTACCGGTGAATGCAACGACGAGCCGTCCTGCGACGTCACCCATTACCTGTACTGGACAGAAAAAACGCCGGGAGACTTTATCCTGCGCGTGAAATTCAAATTGGTGGGCGGCAATTCGGGCATCCATGTACGCAGCGAACGACGACCGAACTATGATATCTGGGGCTATCAGGCGGACTTTGCCGAGGATGAACAGTGGATCGGCAGCCTGTATCAGCATGATCGCGGCGCGGTGGTCGAGCGCGGCCATAAGGCGGTCATCGCCGCGGACGGTACGCGTGAGGAAACGCAATTCGCGTCGCCGGAATCGTTGTTGGAAATCTACAATAAGGAAGACTGGAACGAATACGAAATTGTGTGTGAGGGCAGTCGTATTACATTACGCATCAACGGCGCGCTCATGTGTGAAGTGGACGATCACGACGCCACTTTTTCCCGCGATTCCGGCCTTATCGCACTGCAGATGCATGCCGGCCCGCCCATGAAGGTGCAGTTCAAGGACCTGCGCATCAAGATTATGGATGGTGAATAAGACGTAGACGTAGCGGTTGGACAACAATCGTTTGCGCGCCTTTGCGTCCAGCACGTGATAGAAAGGCATCGTGATAATGACGACCGCCCCTTTGCCGCGTACCTGGTGGGTACACGACGGTCTGTTGCTTGCCGGAGGTTTTCCCGGCGATTACAATAAGCGTGATAGTGTAAAGAAGTTGCAACGCCTGCTTGACGTCGGCGTACGCTGCTTTGTCTCACTGCAACAGCCATACGAAATGAACCCAAACAGTACCTTCGCCCATTATCCCCCCCTGGTGGAAGCCCTGGCCCAGGAAATGGATGTTGAGGTCGCCTGTCACAACTTCCCGATTGTGGACATGGATGTGCCGAACACAGCGCTTATGACAGAAATACTGGATACAATCGAGCAAACTATACGCGCTGAACAGTGCGTATATATCCATTGCTGGGGCGGACACGGACGCACGGGAACCGTGGTCGGATGCTGGCTGCGCGAACGCGGCTTTTCAGGTGAGGAGGCGTTGCACCAGATGCAACAGATGCGCTGCCATGACCCGTATCTTGTGACGTGGGAAGCGCCCCAGACCGACGCGCAACGCAACATGATTTTGACGTGGCAACCGCGATGAATCGTAACGGCTGTCAACGACAACCACGGACGCCATTATCCGTTCCGCCTATTCTGGAAGAACCCGTACAAACGCGTTACACCCAGGGCCAGTACAGCGGGAACCAGAAGGCCGTGACCCAGGCGCCGGCAACAACAACTGCTGTCGCTCCAGCGCGCCAGTCCGCCGCTGCGCGTGTGGCCAGGGCATGAACCAGGGCAA
>SLFT01000418.1 GCA_007124105.1 Candidatus Hydrogenedentota bacterium
AGATTCCCGTATTGATACCGGGCGGGCACATGAAACTGTTGCGCCAGGAAAGCGACGCGGAACTGCTCGAACATGTAGACGCCATCAGAATGCTGGCTGAAATGGTGTGGGCCTCCGGACTGCCCGTGCTGGACGATTTGCATGCCAGCGCATACGACTGGAAAACAGAGGATAAAACGGAGCGCTTCATAGCGTTGTTGCGGGAACTGGGGCCGGGCGTTACCCAGATAATAATTCACGCCACGACGCGCACGGACAACTTCGACGAAATTTCCGGTTCGGGCGTCACGCGTCAGGGCGATTTGAACGCCATGCTTGACCCGAAGTTGAAGGAATTTATTGAAGAGGAAGGGATTATTCTCACCTCGTGGCGCGAATTGATGGAACGCAGGAAGCGGGCCGAAAACTAGCCCGCGTATTATACCGGGAGCAACCGCGCCCGCTTTCGCTGCTGTGGGTACTGTTTTCCGGCGACATTGCGTCGCCTAGCTACGAACAAGGAATGTGTCATGCCTTTTGATCTTGATATGATAACCGGTTTTTATGAGAAGCTGCCAGAACGCATTGCGCAGGCCCGTAAATGCGCGGGCAGGCCGCTTACGCTGGCGGAAAAGGTTCTCTATGCCCATGCGTGGCGCGGCGTCCCCGAAACGCCCTGGCGGCGCGGCGTGGATTATGTGGACTTCGGGCCGGACCGCGTGGCCATGCAGGACGCCACGGCGCAGATGGCGCTGTTGCAGTTTATGCAGGCGGGCAAAGCGCGGGCCGCCGTGCCGAGCACGGTGCATTGCGACCACCTGATTCAGGCAAAAGTCGGCGCGGCGGAAGACTTGCGCGAAGCGCTGGTCTCGAACAAGGAGGTTTATGATTTCCTGGCGTCGGTATCCAACAAATACGGCATCGGTTTCTGGAAACCGGGCGCGGGCATCATCCATCAGGTTGCGCTCGAGAACTACGCCTTCCCCGGCGGCATGATGATCGGTTCCGATTCCCATACGCCCAACGCGGGCGGACTGGGTATGCTGGCGGTGGGCGTTGGCGGCGCGGATGCGGTGGACGTGATGGCGGGCATGCCCTGGGAACTGAAATTTCCGAAGCTGATAGGCGTTCATCTCACGGGCGCACTGAAAGGCTGGGCGTCGGCCAAGGACATTATCCTGAAACTTGCGGGCATCCTGACGGTGAAAGGCGGCACCGGCGCCATTGTGGAATACTTCGGCGACGGCGCGGCAGCCATTTCATGCACCGGCAAGGGGACGGTATGCAACATGGGCGCGGAGATCGGGGCGACCACGTCGTTGTTCGCTTTTGATGAAAAAATGGCCGCTTATCTCGAAGCCACCGACCGACGCGCCGTGGCCGACGCGGCGCGGGGCGTCGCCCATTGTCTGCGGCCCGACCCGGAAGTATGCGAGGACCCGGCCACCTATTACGACCAACTGATCGAGATAAACCTGGATGCGCTCGAGCCTTACCTGAACGGCCCGTTTACGCCCGACCTGGCCACGCCGGTCTCCGAGATGAAAGAAGCGGCGCGGGCGGGGAACTGGCCGCTGAAAGTGGAAGTCGGCCTGATTGGTTCCTGCACCAATTCGTCTTACGAGGACATGGCGCGCGCCGCCAGTATCGCGCGGCAGGCGGGCGAAAAGGGGGTGCGCGTGAAGGCCGAGTTTACCGTGACGCCTGGCTCTGAAATGGTGCGGCATACCCTCGAGCGGGACGGGATTCTACAAGCCTTCACCGATATTGGCGCGGTGGTGCTTGCCAACGCCTGCGGTCCCTGCATCGGCCAATGGGCGCGGCATCGGTCGAATCCCGATGAAGAGCCGAATACAATTGTCACCTCTTTTAACCGCAACTTTGCCAAGCGCAACGACGGCAACCCGAAGACGCACGCCTTCGTCGCGTCGCCGGAACTGGTAACAGCGCTGGCCCTTGCCGGCGACCTCGGCTTCAACCCCTTGACGGACACCCTGACCAATGAGCGGGGCGAGGCGGTAACCCTTGATGCGCCCTCGGGCGAGGAACTGCCGTCCAAAGGCTTTTCCTGTGACGACCCGGGCTATGTCGCGCCCGCGGCGGACGCCGAGGATGTCGCGGTCATTGTAGCCCCCGATTCCCAGCGCTTGCAGCTGCTGGAACCGTTCCCGCCCAACGAAGGCGATTTGACCGGCTTGAAACTGTTGCTCAAGGCGCAGGGCAAATGCACGACCGATCACATCAGCATGGCGGGGCCCTGGCTGCGCTATCGCGGTCACCTGGACAACATCTCGAACAACTGTTTTATCGGCGCCGTCAACGCGTTCAACGGCGAAGCGAACACGGTGAAGAACCAGCTGACCGGCGCCTGCGATGAAGTGCCCGCTGTGGCGCGGGCGTACAAAGCGGCCGGTATCGGTTCCGTGGTTGTGGGCGACGAGAATTACGGCGAAGGTTCGTCGCGCGAACACGCGGCCATGGAACCGCGTCATCTGGGCGTGCGCGTTGTGCTGGCGCGCAGTTTCGCGCGCATTCACGAAACCAACCTGAAGAAGCAGGGAATGCTTGCCCTTACCTTCGCTGATCCCGCGGACTACGACAAAGTACAGGAAGATGATACGGTTGATGTTGTGGGATTGGACGCGTTCGCGCCCGGAACGCCGTTGACTGTTGTCTTACGCCACGCCGGCGGCGACGCAGAAGAATTGAAGGTGAATCACAGCTACAACGAAACGCAGATTGCCTGGTATCGCGCCGGCAGCGCGCTCAATCTAATCAGGGCGCGGCAGAAGTGCTGACGGGCAACGCTTCGTCCGCAGCCCACTCGAACATGCCGCCGTCGTAGTTCGCGATTCGCTCGTGGCCCAGAAGTCTGTACGCGAAATAGATAGCCGATGAAAAGAGACCGGAATTACAGTAAACAATAATCTCTGTATCGCGTGTGATATCGTCTGCGTACAGTAGCGGCTCCAGTTCGGAGGCGGCCTTGAACATCGCGTGCGGCATGGTGAACACCTCGGAGTACGGAATGTTGCGCGCGCCCGGAATGTGTCCAGCGCGCGGCAGACCGCGAACAGGCGCCGCGCCGCTGTAGTGGTCTGCGGGGCGCGCATCCACCAGTACGGCGCCATTCGTTGCTTCCAGCGTCCGCGCCACGTCGCTCTTTTCCGCCAGCGCCAGCCGCTTTTCCGGCGCTTTTACAACCTCCTCGGCTGACGGCAACGCCTCGGAAACGCCCGAGCTCGTTTCCCGATTCTCCGAGACCCACCGGGACAGGCCGCCATCAAGTATGGCTACCCTGGGGTAGCCCTGGGCCTCCAGCGCCCAGAAAACGCGGGCAACGCCAATAACCTCCCGCGGAGAACTGTTTGCGCCGTACACTACAACAGGGCGCTCCTTTCCAATACCCCGTTCCGACAGTAGTTTGTTCAGGGCGTCCGGCGCGGGCAACATACCGGGAACCCCACCGCGCGCAACACGAAACGCCCCCAAAGGCAACGACACAGCGCCCGGGATGCGCATCGCCTGAAAGTGCGCTTCCGACCGCACATCAACCAGGGAAAGGGCGTCCTCATATTCGGCAAGCTGTTCCGGCGACAACAACACCGGGAATGCCGTGTCAGCAGAAACAGCGGAAGCCAACAACAGAAAAACAACAGCGATGCCAGCAATGCTTGTAATATAGTTCGACACTACACATCCACTCCATCATACTTGTAAATAGAGATTACCCTTTTCCAGATATTTTACTGATCATGCTCGAGGTTGACATGCCTTCACGCCCCGGGATAATCGCGATCTCGCCGCCGTAGGATTCCACCACGCGGCGCTCGTCCTGCACAATGGAGTCCAGCGTGTAATCGCCGCCCTTGGCGTAGATATCCGGTTGCATTTCCTCGAGCAGCGGCAGCGGCGTTTTACCGTCGAAAATGACAATATAGTCCACGCATTCGAGCGCGGACAATACTTGCGCCCGGTCATGTTCGCAGACCAGCGGTCGGTCGGGCCCCTTGTTTTCGCGTACCGATGCGTCGCTGTTCAGGCCCACTACCATGACGTCGCCCCGTTTACGGGCATCCTGCAAATACAGGATATGGCCCACATGCAGGATGTCAAAGCAGCCATTGGTCCATACCACGCGTTTGCCTTCGCGTTGCAGCCGGTTTATAACGGCGCGCAATTGTTCGTGGGTTTTCAATTTTTCGGTGGACGCGCTTTCGCCTTCAATCAGGGCGTCGCATACCTCGGCGTTGGACACGGTGACCACGCCGGTCTGCGCCACGGCAATGCCCGCGGCAAGATTGCCAAGCGCCGCCGCTTCCAGGAGCGTGCCGCCGGCCGCCAGCGTCAATGTCGCGGCGGCAGTTACCGTGTCGCCCGCGCCGGTCACGTCCACGGCGCGCACCGGGCGTATGGCCGCTTTTTCCATTGTTCCGTCCGCCGCGAAACAGGCGATGCCTTCGGGGCCCAAGGTTATCATAACGTTTTTGGCCACCTTGACCAGCCGTTGTCCCACTTCCTGGAGCGACGGGTCGTCCACAATATCCATGCCCGCCGCAAGAGCGGCTTCGTTGTCGTTGGGCGTGATCAGGTCCACCCCGTTGAAAAAGCCGGCGCGTCCTCGTGAATCCGCCACGGTCGTCAACTTATGCCGCTTCGCGCACTCGAGTATAACCGCAAGAACGCGCTCGGAAATGGTTGCGGACGCCTGGTCGCCAATCATGATGGCGTCCACCTCGGGCGCAATGGCGCGAATCCGTTCTATCACCTGTTCTTCAACAGCGCCTGTGATCATGGTGGGACGGGGCGTATCGGTGCGCCAGGTTTCCTGCGATGGGATATTGTGCCCGCCGGCGCGCCATTTGCCATAGGTGTTGGTGGGCCGCGTTTCGTCTTCCACTATCCCGGACACGTCTACGTTGCGAGCGGTAAATTCGCGTCGTACAATATCCGCGTTGCCGTCCTTGCCCACCACGCCGACCATGGTCACCCGCGCGCCCAGAGACGCCGCGTTGCAGGCGGCGTTGCCCGCCGCGCCCGGATTGTATCGTCGCTCGCGCACCTCGAACACCGGGATGGGCGCTTCCAGGCTGATTTCCGTAATTGCGCCGTGAACATACTCGTCAAGATAGATGTCGCCTACAGCCATGACGCGGACCGTCTGGAATGCCGCCAACAAATCAAGGTAACGCTGTTTTGTCATGTCAGAATAATCCTCATGGTTATGGTGTTGTGTGTTCATGAACGGTCAGCGCGTTCTCGCGCGTATAGCTATTGAAAGACGGGAGAACCGATTATAAAGTGTATCATAGTGCCCCGCGCCGGTGAAATGGCCGCGCGAAAACTCGGCGGGTTGCCCATAGGCGCGGGTCTTGATACAATAGCGTATGCGCGGTGCGCGCGTACAGAATATGATGCAAGGAGAAAACAAATGCCTTTGTTCGCTTATATATGCAAACAATGCGGCGTCCAGAGCGAGTTGCTCGCCCGCGCCGGAGAGAAAGTGGCGTGTCCCGCCTGCGGTTCAAAAAAGATGGAGAAGCAGATGAGCCATTTCGCCACGCTCAGCAGCCGCGCGCCTGAACCGGCCTGCACCGGATGCGCCATGGCCGAAGGGGGACAGTGCCCGTCAAACCAGCAGGCCCGTTGCATGCCATAGCGCTGCCAGGGAGGAATCACTCTTGACCAATGCGACAAAAGAGGCCCGGCGTCCCAGGTCCTTGTGGGAGTATTTTGGCAAGGGGTTCATAAAAGCGCACAAACGCCGTCCCCTCAGTTTCTACCTGCTGTTGCTGATACCAGTGGTCTTGTTGCTTGGCGTACATATCGCTGAATATCGCGATGCGCCAACGCGTTTTGCGACGCTTCTGACCCTTATGCTGGTCTTCTTCTGGCTAATCACGGCGTGCGCGCTGAGCGACTTGTTTGGATTGTATCGCAAACACCTGCGGGAACGGTGCGCCGTCTACCGCGACACCATTGGAGACCCCGAATTCGCCCAACGGCTCGGCGACCGGGTGCGCGACAATGCGCCCAGGCAGTGAAGAACACGTTATGCAGGCAATAATTGAGCAGATACTGAAAGACGCGACAGCCTTTCAGAACGGCTGCCATGGGCTGTCACACTGGAATACGGTGGCGGCCCACGGAAGAACCATCGCGCTGTATGAAGAACTGGACGCATGGTTCCTGCGTCTCTTCGCCTATTTCCACGATTGTCAACGCCTCTCGGACGGACGCGATCCCGAACACGGCCCCCGCGCCGCCGATTATGTAATGACCTGGACGCCCGAGGCCCTCGAGATGTCCGAAGACGACCAACGCAGGCTGGCTTTCGCGTGCCGCTATCACACCCACGAACGCCAGACCGACGATAAGACCATCCGCGCATGTTGGGACTGCGACCGACTCGACCTGGGCCGGGTCGGAATCGTGGTGAATCCGAAGTTCCTGTTCACGGAAACAGCCAAACGCATCGCCCGTGACAAGCCATTGGCGCAGGTGCAAGATGCGCACGCCCCGAGAATACGCCGCCGATTGCGCCGATGAAATTTTATCGTGAAGGACAGGATGATGAAACATGCGTTGAACAGCATATACGCCGCCATGTCGGCCCATTACGGCCCGACCCACTGGTGGCCGGGCGATACGCCCTTCGAGATTGCCGTGGGCGCTATTCTAACGCAAAATACGGCCTGGACCAATGTCGAAAAGGCCATCGTTAATTTGAAACGGGAGCGGTTGCTTCATCCTAAACGCATGATGGGCGCGTCCGTGGAGACCCTCGAGCGGGCGGTGCGCCCGTCCGGTTATTACAGGCAGAAAGCGCACCGACTGCGAATATTCTGCGAGTATCTCAGTAAGCAATACGGCGGCAGCATGAAGAATATGGCAAAGCGAGCGACCGAGACGCTTCGGCAGGAACTGCTTGCCCTGCATGGCATTGGCCCTGAAACAGCGGATGATATTCTGTTGTACGCCTGTGAAAAACCGGTATTTGTGGTTGACGCCTATACGCGGCGCATCCTGGCCCGCCATGGACTGGTGGCGGAGACCATCGGTTATGACGCGCTACAAACACTGTTTCACGAAAATCTTCCCATGGATATTTCTCTCTTCAAGGAATACCACGGGCTGATCGTGTACACAGGCAAGGACTTCTGTCGGCGCTTGCCTCGTTGCGAGGGCTGCCCGCTAGCCGGTATGTCTCGCCAGACGCCGCCGTGAGCGCGCGACGATTGCGCCGGACCAGCGATTCTGTGCAGACCGACGGCTGACAACGCGCTGGAACACATCGAAGCCGTCGGGCAAGCAACGAAGTTCTTCGTTTTTCTGTGCCGACAATAGACACTGAACATAGGCTAAAAAACACCATATTGGCTATATAGAGCTTGACATGACACTACATATAGTTTACACTATTGCCAAGAGCGTAGGAGACATTTGTAAAGGATATCTATATGTGGGCCGGGAATTGCCCGGGAAACAACCGCAATCTACGGACTATAACGTACGGTAGAATCATGCGCGTCGGTCGTCTGGAAATGTTAGTCTTCCGTTGCTATGCCGTCGCAAA
>SLFT01000238.1 GCA_007124105.1 Candidatus Hydrogenedentota bacterium
AACCACGACGGTTATGATGCGCGACTGGGCGAGCGCGGCATCGGCTTGTCCGGCGGCGAACGTCAGCGCGTCGCGATTGCGCAGGCGTTGCTCCACAACCCGCGCATCCTGATTCTGGACGAAGCCACATCAAGTGTGGACACCATCTCTGAGCGGGAAATTCAACGGGCGCTTGAAGCGCTCAGTCGCGGACGCACCACCATCGCCATTGCGCACCGCCTGTCCACACTACGCCATTGCGACCGCATTATGGTCTTTGAAGACGGTGAGATTCGTGAACAGGGCGCGCACGACGAACTCATGGAAATCAAAGACGGCATCTATCACAAGCTGGTGGCGACGCAAATGGAACTGACCCGGGGCGCCGCGTCCGTGGACGGGCTGAAAGACCTCAACGAGCTCGAGGAGGCCGAAAAGAAGACATCGCAGCATGTACGCAACACGGTCGTGCCGCGCATCCACTATCTTGAGCCGCAGGCGCTGCATATTGAAACGTTGAGTGAAGGCGCTATGCGCGTGGTGTATAAGGATGCCGTGTATGAACACGTGCGCGCCTACCGTTGTTTTCCAGTAAGCCGTCCCCACGAATTCATTGCGCTCTGGACCGGCGCTACCGCACTTGAGCACAAAGAAATTGGTATGATTCGCGACATGAGCGCGCTGACGCCCGAATCGCTGGCTACGGTTGATCTGGAGTTGAAGAAGCGTTATTTTGTTCATTACATTGACGAGATTTACTCGATTAAGGAAAACAAGGATAATATCGGCTATCTGCTTTGGAGCGTTAAAACCGACAAGGGCGACATACAGTTCATCACGCGTCGGTGGGACCGGCGGGTGGTGGTGGAAGGCAGCAAAAAAGGGCGCATCATTTTTGACATTGATGAGAACCGCTATGAAATCGTCAATATAGAACGTCTTGACGCCGCCAGCCGCGCCGCTTTCCTTGCGCACATTTTCTGGTAGACATCCTGGTTTCGGAGTACATACACACCCATGCATAGTCTTCTTGTTCTACTGACAATGGCGCTTATCGTCATTGGCATTCAATTTGGTATGCGATTCTTCCGTATGCGTCGCCTGGGGTATTGGCTTAAACGCGGCATGGAGGCATACGGAGAGGCGCGCTACCAGGACGCCCTGCGCGCGTTTCGCAAGTGCGTCGGCATTGCTCCCGAATGGTTGCATTCGCGCGCAATGCTGGGCATGAGTTTGGCCCAGACCGGAAACAAGGAAGAAGCCTTGCGCGAAATTACGCTGGTACAACAGCTGCAACCAAGGCAGGGCGAGGCCTGGACGCTTACCTGTTTGTTTTATGCGCTATGCGCGCCTGAAGACCACGACAAGTTGGCGGAAGCAATCGAGACGCTTCATGCATTGGACCCGCCGGCCGCGGCGGCATTGGTCATGAAGCCTCAATTCAGACAGTTTGATAATACAAGGCGCTTTCGAGAACTGTTCCGACGTGTTCAGACCCAGAAACAGCCAGAAGCAGACTGAGCGGCAGTGCATAAGCGCTGCCTGGTCTATCACATAGAAATGTTGCCGCACCTGTGAATCTCACACCATCTCAGGCGCGTTGTGCGCCCTGCCAGGCAATGTGTTCCAACACGTTGTCAGCCAGTCGCCTGCGCACAACATCTGGCATGACGCAATCAACACATCTTCACCAAACAACCTGGAATCTATGCGGGTTAATTCAGACCAATTGTCATAGGAAAAGATGAACTGAAACACAATTTCTTCAAGCATTTCAGGTATAATAGCATCTGGTCGCCGCAAACAAAGGCCGGCGCCCACATTTTTTGTCGTGAGAACTACCACAAAGACCAAACCCAAATCCCAAGCGAAAGGGTCTTTTCTATGTTTCGCGTTTTATCCTCTGTTACAGTGGGCGTTGTCGCGCTTGCGCTTGTTTGCGGGTGCGCTGCTGTCCACGGCCCGGAAATAATTGTTCATCACGAATCCGCCGTGGATGAAGACGCTTCCGAGTCGCTTCCGACGCCGCTTGCGCCCACCGCTCCGCTGTTGGAGCCGCCGCCGCTGGATGCGTTGATACTGTTGCCCCAGCCGCGCATGGCCCATTTCGAGCCGGGTGTTTACGCGTCAGACGCGCTGGAGATGGTGGAAACATTGTGCATGGACACTATGCCCCATGCGCAGGGGTACATTCTGTCCATCACTCCGGACGGCATTGACATCGCGGCGCGGGACGCGGCGGGGCTGTTTTATGGTCAACAGACCCTCCAGCAGCTACAACGCCAGTTCATGGGCACGGCGAAACTGCCTGTCTGCCGTATCGAAGACTGGCCGGATTTCCCCAATCGCGGTGTGATGCTTGATATAGCGCGGGACAAAGTGCCTGCCATGGACACCCTGTTCGCTTATGTGGACTTGTTCGCGTCGCTGAAATACAACCAACTGCAATTGTATACCGAGCACACCTTCGCTTATCCGGGCCATGAGGCGGTATGGCGCAACGCCTCGCCCATGACCCCCGAGCAGATACAAACGCTGGATGCCTATTGCCGCGCCCGGCATATCGAACTCGTGCCCAATCAAAATTCTTTTGGGCACATGCACCGCTGGCTGAAGCATGACGCTTACAGCCACCTGGGCGAAACGCCTGGCGGTTCCGATCTATCTCCTACCCATCCGGGCAGCATCGCCCTGCTCCGCGACATGTACGCCAGTTTGTTGCCTAATTTCAGCAGCAGACAGGTCAATGTCGGTTGCGACGAAACCTTCAGCCTGGGCCGGGGCGGCAGCAAAGCGGAAGTGGAGCGTATCGGCAAGGGCCGGGTCTACCTCAATTTCCTGAAACAGATTCACGCCATTGTGCGCGAACATGATCGCGTAATGCAGTTCTGGGGCGATATTATTCTCGAGTATCCTGAATTGATCCCTGAACTGCCCGACAACATCATCGCCATGGAATGGGGGTACGAAGCGAACCATCCTTTCGCGACGCGGGGCAGACGTTTTGCCGCGTCGGGCATTCCCTTCTATGTGTGCCCGGGCACATCCAGTTGGAACTCGCTGTTAAGCCGCACCGACAATGCTCTCGAGAATCTGCGTCTTGCCGCGCGCAATGGACTGGATAACGGCGCCATTGGCTATCTTGTCACGGACTGGGGCGACAACGGCCACTGGCAGTTCAAGCCCATCTCCTTCGTGCCCTTCGCTTATGGCGCGGCGGTAAGCTGGGCTTATGACGCCAATGCGGACATTGATCTGGCCCATGCCGCCAACACGCATGTGTTTTTTGACGAAGGCGGGATGATGGCCCAGGCCGCCATGGACCTGGGCGCGGCCCATGCGCGTACCGGTGTGCTGCGGGGCAATTCAACCGTTTATTACCAGCTGTTGATGCACGCGTTGCAGGGCAATCCCGCTGATGGGCGACTCAGCGGCCTGACGCTGGAAAGCATTGCCGCCTGTCGCAAGCAATTGGAAGACGCAATCGCGCGTATGGGCTGCGCTGACATGAAACGGAACGACGCCGCTTTGATTCTCGCGGAATTCCGCATGAACACACGCATGGCGCTGTTTGCGTTGCGGCTTGGCGAAGAACGAGTGAGAGCGGGCGGCGTTGGTACGTCACAGTTGCCCGAGAACATACGAGCGGCGCTGGCGCAAGAACTGGACCAAATCATCGCGGAGTACACAACGCTTTGGTTGGCGCGCAACCGTCCGGGCGGTCTGGACGACAGCGTGGAGCGGCTTGAACGCATACGCGAACATCTGACGCAATAGAACACGGGCCGGTCGTTGCCATTGTAATACGACGACCGCGGGAGACATTTTATGCATATCTTTATCATGGGCGGCGGACGCGTGGGGTTCCACCTGGCGCAGCTCTTCGCCGATGAAGAATACGAGATTACCGTTATCGAACGGGACCAGGAACGACAGGAACAGATAGACCTTGCCCTGAACGCGCGGGTCGTGCATGGCAACGGCGCATCGCCGCTGCTGTTGCAGGAGTCGGGCGTGGACGACGCCGACCTTTTTGTGGCGTGTTCCGGCAATGACGAGACAAACCTGATTGCCGCCGCCGCCGCCAAGGCGCTGGGCGCGCGCACGGCCGTGGCCAGGGTAGAACATCTGGTATACGTGGAGGCAAATTTCCTTTATGAAGGGTTCCTGGGCATTGACTTCATGTTAAGCCCAGATGCGCTGGTGGCCCAGGAAATTGCCAACTACATCATTTATCCGGGGGTGTTGGCCGCCGAGGAATTTGCGCGCGGACGCATCCAATTACGGCAGGTGCAAGTAAACAAAAATGCGCGCGCGGCGGGTCAGATGCTGTGCGACCTGACCGCGCCCGGCAGCGGCGTACTTGCCGGCGTGGTGGAGCGGGATGGTAAAACATCAGTGCCCCACGGCGACTTCCGCATCGAAGCAGGCGACAAGGTGACCTTGCTCGGCAAGCGCGAGGCCATGGTGTCGGCGCTGCGCGATTTTCAGGGCGAAGAGCCGCGTATGAGGCGTGTTGCTATCATGGGCGGCGGCGTCATCGGCCAGTGGCTCGCCCAGTCCCTCGAAGACAAGGTTGCCTCAGTAAAACTTTTTGAAGTGAAATTGGACAAGGCCAATCGGTTGGCAACAGGGTTTCTAACAAACACCGTCAGCGTTATTTGTCGCGACGCTGCATCCCGAGACTCTCTTGAGCAGGAGCATATAGACAATTATGACATCTTCATCGCCACCACCGAGGACGATGAGCGCAATATCGTTGCCAGCGTACTTGCCCGTGAAGTGGGCGTTAAAACCACCGCGGCCGTCATCCATCATCCCGACTTCGCGCCATTGGTCGCCAAACTCGGCATCGAAATGGCGGTTACGCCGCGGGTTGCCGTGGCCAACAGCATCCTGAAGATCGTGCGACAACAAACCGTGACCGCATCAACCATCCTCAGCGAGGGCGAAGCGGAAGTGCTTGAATTCAACGTGGGCGACGGCTGTCCGGGACTGGGAAAACCATTGCACGCGCTTGGCGAGCCAATGCCCAAGAACGCTATCATCGCCACCATCATACGCGGCGAGGACGCTTTTGTGCCCGGCGGCAACGATACCATCGAAAGCGGCGACGCCGTAGTCGTCATTACTCTATCGGACGCCTGCGCCGAAGCGCAACGCTACTTGCAGGGTTAGGCAAGTCCAATGAATTATCTCGCAGTGACAAAGAATCTTGGCGTAGTCAGCATGGCAACATGTGTGCTATACCTGCCCTCTATCGCATGGGCCCTCTGGTTCAGGGAAGCGGAGGCAGCAAGCGCCTTTTTCAAGAGCATCCTTGTAGTGATGATTATCGCTTTTTTATTTATCTTTGTGGGAAGACGGGCTTACAAACGTCTGTTCAATCGCGAAACGTTAGCGATGGTGGGCGTGGGTTGGCTGCTCATTGCCGCTTACGGCGGACTGCCTTATGTGTTCGCTGGCGAGCTCTCCTTTGTTGACGCCTATTTCGAGTCCATGTCCGGCTTCACTACAACCGGCGCCACAGTGCTATATGATATCGAGGCTTTTCCCAAGAGTCTGCTGTTCTGGCGCAGCTTCACCCACTGGCTGGGCGGCCTGGGCATTATCCTGCTGCTAATCATTGTACTGCCTTTCCTGGGCGCGGGCGGGAAGATGCTGTATCGGTCGGAAGTGCCAGGTGTGGATAAGCAGGGGCTACGTCCACGCATCAAGGATTCAGCGCTAATCCTGTTCAAAATATACCTTGCTCTCACAATCATAATGACTGCGCTTCTGATGATTGCGGGCATGGACTTGTTCGACGCGTTATGCCACACTTTCGGTACACTGGCGACGGGCGGTTTTTCGACGCGCGACGCCAGCATAGCCGCCTTTGACAGCATCGTTATTGAACTGATCATTATTGTGTTCATGGTGATCGCGGGCACCAGCTTCGGGTTGCTTTATTGTCTGTCCCGCCGGGAATGGCGAAAGGTGGTGAACAATTCCGAATGGCGGCTATACATGGCGATAATGGCGTTATCGTCGCTGTTAATAACAGTGAATCTTATGGGCGTACAGGGGGCGCTTTCCGGCGTTGAAACGGGAACACAATCCATGTCCCCGTCCGGCTTCGCCGCGTCCTTGCGAATGGCCGTGTTTCAGACAGTGTCCATCATGACTACGACGGGCTATTGTACCGCCGACTTCGACCTGTGGCCCTTCTTCTCGCGGGGGCTGCTGGTGTTGCTGATGTTTGTGGGCGGCTGTTCCGGCTCAACGGGCGGCGGCTTGAAAGTCGCGCGCATACTTATTCTTGCCAAACTAGTGCGCCATCACCTTGAGCACACATTCCTGCCAAAGCATGTCCGTGTGCTGCGCGTTGGTCAGATGGTCATTGACGAGGAACTGCAACGCGCCGTGCTTACCTATTTCCTGATACATGTTGCCATACTGGCGCTGAGCGCCGTATTCCTTTCCGGACTTGGCCTTCCCGCGCAAACGGCATTCACCTCGGTGGTTGCCACGCTCAATAATATCGGGCCTGGTTTGGAGATGGTGGGTGCGGTTGAGAATTACGCGTTTATTCCCACTCCGGGCAAGGTATGGCTCTCTATTCTCATGGCAATGGGCCGCCTCGAGTTGTACGCCATCTGTGTGCTGTTTATCCCCGCATTCTGGCAGCGCGACTAACCCGCAAAAAGCAATGCGGGCCAGGCGCTGAATACGCCTGGCCCACCGCTATCCAAAAAAGTCCGGCAACTCAGATGCGCTGGACAATGGGTCACGCCGCTACGTTGCCGTATCCGGTTATTTACGGCTTACCATTAAATCCAAGTCCTCGAGAAGCGATTGCAGGTCTTCCTCGTGTTCTACTTCGTCGTTCAGAATCTGCAGGGCCAGCTCGTGGGTGATCGGATCGGCGTCCTTTGTCTTCTGCATCAACGCCTCGTATACTTCGATGGCGCACTGTTCGCCCTTGATGTTCTGCTCGAGAAGCACGCGTATATAGGCGTCTTCGGGCGGATCATAACCACAGTTGGAGTGGTCGTACCATGCCTTGGGCTCCAACACGGGATCGCCGCCAAGTTGGATGATGCGTTGCGCAACCATGTCGGCGTGCCGTAACTCGTCAGCGGCATGCTCCATCAGCTCCGTAATCGCGTTGTCCTTCATCGGCCCCTTCACCAGTTTGGCGCCAAGCCAGTATTGATAATGGGCAAGCCACTCATCGGCATAAGCGCGATTGAGCAACCCGATAAGTTCATCCACATCCATGCCAACAATTGAACGTCCTTTGGTTCCCATAGGTGTTCCTCCTGTGTTGTTGCTTCGTGTCTCTGTTTTCAGCGTCTCAAACAACGAGCGCATTAATAACAGTATACCATAGTTGCGTGGTGCGGCGCATACGCTGAAAAAACGGCAACGCGCATAATTCACAGGGTTTTGGCGTGAGCCTGTGAAGATTGAACGTAACTGTCTACCAATAGACCTCAACAGTGAACTGTAGGGTGGGTGAAGCGAAGCGAAACCCACCGTAATAAGTGCTGCGGCAG